>JBIIUN010000288.1:0-6796 GCA_044339945.1 Kapaibacterium sp. (SeqCode) | reverse complement strand
GCCGTCGCTGTCCCCCGACGGCCGCACTTACAAGACCTCCGACTTCCTCGCGACCGACTGGCAGATGTGGGAGCAGAACGAACTGGACGCCCTGAACTTCAATGACGCCTCCAACGTGCCCCCGCCCGGCAACGTCGGGAACGGCGTCTCCATCCGGCACGCCGGGGTGTCGGGTTGGTGGAACCTCAACAATCCGAACGGCAATCAGCCGACGAAGAACCTCCCCGGCGGCGCGGTGGTCGGCACCTTCGGCGGCAGCGCCATGAGCGTGAAGTGGAACTACACGCAGCAGCTCATCAACCGCGCCCCGGTGCCCAACGAGATCTTCAACGGGCCGGTTTACCGCTGATCCCCCCTGCCCTTCATTGCGGCACTCACGGCGCCGTCGAATCCACCCGGACCAGCGGCCGGAGCCGTTCGACGGTCTTGGGTCCGATCCCCGGCACCGCTTCCAATTCGTCCACTTTGCCGAATGGCCGGCGGGAAATGATCCGCTCGGCGAGCTTGGGGCCGACGCCGGGCAGAGTCTGCAACTCTTCGTAGGTCGCCCGGTTGAGGTCCACGGGCGCCTTGGTCGGCGCCGCTTTGTCGGCGGCCTTCGCCGGCGGCGTTCCCGACGCGGTGGCCCGCGGGAACTTCCGGTCGTCCCACAAACCCAACCGCTGTTCCCGCGCGGTCAGCTCGCGGTTCTTGAGCTGGCTGATGACGTTGGCGGCGCGGGTGCCGTCGGCCCGGACGGCCTTGACGCCGTGCACGCGGGCCAGGCCGTTGGCCACCAGTTCCTCGGCGAGATTCCGCCCGTCGACCAGCACCTCGCAGTAGAAGCGGGCCACCTGCCCGCGCCCGAGGGCGTTTTGCCAGCGCGTTTGCACCGTGAACTCGTGCCCGGATAACTTCTCGGCGGTGAACTGCGCCGCCACCTGCCCGGCGCGGGTGATCTCCGGCGGCTCGACCCCGAAATAGGCGGCCTGGTCCTGGATGCGTTCGCCGAAGGAGAGGTCCGTTTCCGGGCAGTCCACGAAGTAGAGGCGAACGCCATACTCGCGTCCCCGGTGCAGGATCCGGAAGCTGTCCCCGTCGGTCGGCGCGTTCGTGGACAGCCGGCAGCGGTCGAGCACTTCCCAACGGCCTTCCGGATGGGTGTCGTCCACCTGACGCTGGGCCTGGACGCCAGCCCGCGCACCGAGCGCCAGGCAAAGCACCAGCAGGCGAAGCCATCGGTCCACCGCGAATGCTGTCCTGGTCGCTGCCGTCATGCCGGCAGGCTGCGTCAGCCGGAGCCCAATGCACGCCGAAATCGCCCGCCGCCGGGTCGCCCGACTCGGCGGCTCCCCAACCGGAGCGTTGTGTTCCCCGGTCCCGCCCGGTTTCATCCGGCCCACATGACGCACGACGAAATCCTGGGCGGGCTGAAGGAGCTTTTGCAGCGCCATAAGCAGATCAAGGCCGATCCCGCCGCCCTCACGCTGGCCACGCGGATCGACCAGATCGGCTTCGACTCCCTGTCGATCCTCGACTTCATCTACGACATCGAGGACCGCTTCCAGATCCAGACACAGATGGCCGACCTCGTGGGCATGACCACCGTGGGCGACCTCGTGAACTACCTGCACGCCCGGCTGCCGCAGTGAGCGGGCCCGGAAAGCTCGGGCAGAAGTCGGTGGCGCTGCTTGTCGCCGGCGGGCTCGCCCTGCTCGGGGCGCTGCCGCCGACCGTGCTCTTTGCCCTCACGCGCGGGATCGCCGGGATCGTCTTCCGGTGCTGGGGCAAACGCCGCCTCATCTCCGAGGAAAACCTGCGGCAATCCGGGCTTGCTCCCACCGCGGCCGCGGCCCGCGCGCTCGCCCGGGAATCCTTCACCTCCTTCGCCCTGATGGTCGCGGAATCCGTCGCGCTCCGGAACCGGATGACCGCCGACAACTGGCGGGACTTCGTGACGCTGCGGCTCTCGCCGGAAGCCGAACGCCTGCTGGCCGATCCGCAGCGGGGCCTCCTCGTCGCCAGCGCCCACCTCGGTAACTGGGAAGTCGCGGCCAAGGCGGTCTCGATGCTCAAGCCGATGCTCGTCGTCTACCGGCCGTTCAACAACCCGGAGCTCGACCGCGTGGTCCACGCCGGCCGCACCAACGACCGGCTGCACCTGGTCTCGCGCAACGACCGCAGCCCGATGCGCTTCCTCAATGCCCTCGCCCAGGGCGAGATGGTCGCGCTGATGATCGACCAGCACGTCTACGACGGCCGGGTGCGGGTCGATTTCCTCGGGCGCCCCGCGTGGACGACCAAGTCGGTGGCCATGATGCACTTCACGACCCGCGCCCCGCTGATCGTCGCCGTGGCGGTGCGGACCGGTCCGCTGAAGTTCGAGGTCCACGCCGTTGGCCCGATCACCGCACCCCGCACCGGCGATCGCGACCGCGACGCCCTCGAATTCACCCAGGCGCTGACCCGCGAGGTCGAACACTTCGTGCGGCAGTATCCCGGGCAATACATGTGGGGCCATCGCCGCTGGAAAGAGGCGTGAGCGGTCCGCGTCGGGCGACGGATGCGCCTCAGTTCGCCGGCCAGATGAAGTCGAGGTCGGTGCCCGAGTTGGTCGCCGCGTCGCGGAACTGCTCCCGCATGCGCCCGGCACTGACCTGCTGAAAGCTGCCGTCGCCGAGCAGCAGGTTGCCCGCGCCTTGGTGAATGTCCTGGGTCCAGACTGCCGAATTCATCGCGGCGACGTTGGTGGCGGTCGCGTAGGGGATGCGGAGCGCGACCTGTGAAGGCGGCGTATTCGGGTCGGTGCCGAAGGGACCGCCGGCGAGATTGCGGTCACCGCCGAGGATGGACTGGGGTTCGTCCTCCTTGGCGCTGGTGCCGATGAAATAGCTGATGGCACGGTCGCGAACCAAGGTTTGAGCCGGAGCCATCAGGAAGGCGAACGAGTTGGTCTTCAGTTGGAACCGCTTCGCATCACTGGGACAAAGGAAGATCTTTGGTATCGAAAGCTCGTTGCTGAGCATTGAGAACATGGCGCCGACACCTTGGGCGGGCCCCAACGCGGCGCCCGGCACTGTGGCGTAGTTTGTTGGCACGCAGGCAGGCCGATTCGTGACCGCGGCCTGCCAGGGATAGAGTCCGTTGTTGTCCGTCGCGTAAATCCGCCACGCGAGGCCGATGTTTTTCAAGTTGTTGACGCAGTTAACATGCGACGCCTTGTAATAGCGCCTCGCAATCGCGGGGAGGATAATGAAGCCCGCCAGCAGCACCACGCACACGATCACCACCATCATTTCGATCCAGGTGAAGGCCGCTGGGCGGTTCGTCTTCGGGGCGCGCATGGCGTGAGTCAAGCAATGGCAATGCCACTAGGTCGAGGGCGCACCCCAATTGCTGGGCAGGTGCGCCTCAATTCGCCGGCCAGATGAAGTTGAGGTCGGCTCGCGAGTTGTTCGCCGCGTCGCGGACGTGTTCCTGCATTCGCCCGGAAGTAACCTGCTGCACGCTGCCGTCGCAGAGGAGCAGGTTGCCGGCGCCCTGGTGGATGTCCTGGGTCCAAACCGCCGCCTTCATCGCGGCAGTATTGGTGGCCGTCGCCCGCGGAATTCGAAGCGCGACCTGCGAAGGCGGCGTGTTGGTGTCGGTGCTGAAGGGACCGCCGGCGAGATTGCGGTCGCCGCCGAGGATGGACTGGGGTTCCTCCTCGCTGGCGCTGGTGCCGATGAAGTAGCTGATGGCTCGGTCGCGAACCGGGGCTTGGGCCGGAGCCATCAGGAAGGCGAACGTTTTAGTCTTCAGCGGGAACCGCGTCGTGTCGCTGGGACACAGGAGAATCTTCGGTGTCGAAAGCTCGTTGGTGAGGAGTGCGAAAATGGCGGCGACGCCTTGGGCGGGCCCAAGTGCGGCGCCCGGCTCTGAGGCGTAGTTCGTAGTGACGCAGACGGGTCGATTCGTGGCCGCGGCCCACCAGGGATAGAGGCCGTCGTTGTCCGTCAAATTGATGCGCCACGCCAGGCCGATACTCTTCAGGTTGTTGACGCAGTTGATGCGCGCCGACCTACCCTTTGTCCGGGAAAAGGGCGCCGGAACAACGATCAGCACCAGCAGCACCACACACACGATCACCACCATCATTTCAATCCAGGTGAACGCGGCGTGGCGGTTCGTCTTCGGGGCGCGCATGGCGTGAGCTAAGCAATGGCAGTGCCACCCGGTCGAGCGCGCATCTGGACACCGCGTGCGGGGACCGGTGCTGACAATGCGCTGCCGGCGTCCCGCCGTCAGTCCTCACCCACCCGGCAAGCCGTTGGGGTCACCGTTTCGGCCGCCGGGATCGGTTCGCGCAGTCGCGACGGACGTAAGTCCGTGGGCGTGCCTGCCACCGACTCACGACGGTAGCTACCGCGAGGCTTCCGGCCGCCGCCGCGACCGACCTACTTCCGCCGCCACACGTAGCGGAACATCAGGGCCCGCAGCGCAGCGGTGAGCGGAATGGCCAGGATGCCGCCGAGGATTCCGCCGAGCAGCGTCGTGCCCACCATCAGGGCGACGATGATCGTCATGGGGTGGAGCCCCACGCGGTCGCCGATGATGCGCGGCTGGATCACCAGGCCCTCGAGCGTCTGCACGATGCCAAACACGACCAACACCAGGCCGGGGTGCACCCAGTCGCCGAACTGGACCAGCGCGATGACCAGCGCCGTCGCGCAGGTGGTGATCGCCCCGAGGAAAGGAATCATGGTCAGCACCGTCGCCATCAGCCCGAGCAGCAGCGCGTAGGGCAGGCCGATCAGCAGGAAGCCGATCGAATAGAGCACGCCGTCGCAGATCGCGACCAGCACCTGGCCGCGGAAGAAGACCACCAGCGCGTCGTTGATGTTGCTGAGGATGAACACCAGTTCGTCCTTCCACTTGGAATTGCTGATCGGGAGGTAATCGGTCCATTGCGTCTCAATGGCCCGTTTCTCCAGCAGGAAATAGAACGCGTAGACCGGGATGAGCGCGAGCCCGGCGAGGATGCCGAACCACGAGGCCACCTTGCCAAACTGCCCCGCAAGCCAGTTGCCGATGTCCGGCAGCACCGCCGCGAGCCAGCCGCCGGCCGACTTCAGGGCCCGCGGGTCGAGCGCCTTCACCCACCAGGGCGAGTCCGGCGTCGGCTCGGGCAGGACCGACAGCAGGTTGGTGGAAGTGAGCGTCGGGACCGGGGCCGCGTTGGTCAGGACCAGCGCATTGGTCGTGCCCGCGGAGTTGGTCGGCTGGCCCAGATGAAAGCGCTCCAGGATCGCCGGCGGCAGCAACCGCACCAGCGGCGCCGGCGGGTGGTTGATCCAATCCTCGGTCCGCTGCTGCAACCGCTCGACATAGGTCGGCACCCGCCCGGCCAGGTCGCGCGCTTCCATGACGGCCCGAGGAATGATGCTGCCGAGCACGCCGACCACGAACATCACCGCGAGCGCAAACACGCAGAGGATGGCCCGCAGGCGGGGCACGCGCCGGGTGACCAGCCAGTCCACCACCGGATCCAGCAGGTAGGCAAAGACGCCCGCCACGGCCAGCGGCCACAGCACCGGCGAGAGCACCCGGATGACGTAACCGACACCCCACAGCACGGCCGCGACGATCACGAGGGTGAGCGCCACGGCCAGCGCGGTGATCGCGAACCAGATGGTGCGCGCCTGCTTGTCGGTCGGTCCGGGAAAGTTCATGGCCATGTGCGGTCGTCTGGGCAGCACCCGCCGGTCAGGCACCAAGTTTCTTCGATTTCTCGGCCGAGGCCCGCACGGCATTGATCAGCCCGGCGCGGACCCCCGCCTTCTCCAGCTCGTGGATCGCCTCGATGGTCGTGCCGCCGGGACTGCACACGGCGTCCTTCAGCACGCCGGGATGCTGGCCGGTTTCCAGCACCATCTTGGCGGCGCCAAGCAGCGTCTGGGCCGCCAGCTTCTGGGCAATGTCGCGGGGCAATCCGGCCGCCACGCCGCCGTCGGCCAGCGCCTCGATCATGAGGAAACCATAGGCCGGGCCGGAACCGCTCAGGCCGGTCACCGCGTCGAGCAGCTTCTCCTTCACTGCCAAGGCGATGCCCACGCTGCCCAGCAGGCGTTGCGTCAGGTCGGCGTCCGCCGAAGTCGCCAGGCTGCCGAGCGCATAGGCACTGGCGCTGGCGCCGACGAGGGCCGGCGTGTTTGGCATCACGCGGATGAAGCGGTTGCCCGGGGCGGCGGCCTCCAGCTTCGCGAGCGTCACCCCGGCGGCGATGGACACCAGCAGGTGGCGGGCAAGGTCGAGCTTGGGTGCGATGCTCTGGAGCAAGGCGGCGACCTGGTCCGGCTTCACCGCGATGAACAGCACGTCGGCCGCGGCCACGACCTCGGCGTTCTCCGTGACCGTCTTCGCGCCGGTCTCGCGGGCGAAGGCGTCGCGGGCCGGCTTGACCAAGTCGCTGGCAATCAGCCGTTCCGGGGTCGCCAGGCGGGCGTTGATGAAACCGTGGGCAAGGGCCGTGGCCATCTTGCCCGCGCCGAGAAATCCAATGGTGGGAACCGACATCGCGTTGCGTTGTAACAGCCGGCACGTGGCGCGGCGAACCGGATTTTCCCGGAAGGTTTCCACCGGGCGCAGCGCCTCCGCTCCCCGCCCCTGCCGTGCGCGCGGAGCGGAGCCCGTCCGTAACCCGTCGCACGGGGACCGGACCACCATGCGCCCGCGCGGAGGGGCGTATCTGGACACTGCCCCCGAAATCCGCGCGATGGACTCCCTCGCTTCGACGCGGTGTGGAGGAGAGGGGCAGGGAGAGGAGGCGCAGCGCCCG
>JBIIUN010000286.1:0-6816 GCA_044339945.1 Kapaibacterium sp. (SeqCode) | reverse complement strand
TCGCCAACCCCACCAACCGCCGCCTCCCACGACATCACTCCGGCATAATGGGGCAAGCCCCAGCCAAAGCTTGCCCAAATCATTGCATAAATCTCATGCCCCATCAACATGACACCCGCAAGAAATGCTCGGGCCATTCCCGATGGCCCCCCAAGCGCTGACGAGATGGGCCGGGCGGTGCTCAGTCTTCGGAAAGGTTGAGTTGTTCCACAGCGGATCGGTAAGGTTAGGGTTCATGGACCAGCGGAATTGTAGATTCTTGGCCGTTGGCAGCCGTTCCGGCGGGATGTAGTGCCGGCCCATTTCGGGATAACGTTTGTCGAAGAGCGGGCATCCAAGATCGGGCAGGGCTACTCGGCTTCCATGGGGCTGACGGGCGAAGCGTTCCATTTCGCCGTCCAGCGTGGCCCTGGGCTTGCTGAGCGTGCCCGCAGAGATCCTCGCTGATGGCCCTGACCTTCCGGATGGAGACGCCCTGCGCATACATCTCGACGAGCGCGGCCACCAACGGCTGCTCGCTGCGCTGGCTCTTTCCGGCCAGGAGGGTTTCGTTCGTCTCGGCCTCGGGGAACTCCCGCACCGCCAGGCGCACCAACGGACGCTACCGGGCGGGTTCGTCGGCTAACTGGGCCTTGAGCTCATTCAGACTTCGGGCAGGGCTTTTGCGGGTCATGGACTTCATGGGGTTCGGGGTGCTCGACTCGCCCTAGCTCCTTCCATGTTCCTCCCGCTTTCCTCCCGCTTTTCGCAGAACATTCCGCGCACTACCCATTGGCTCCCAGGCCGGTCGCGGAACAAGGCTGTGCCTGCGTCCCAACGGCCTTCGAGTAGGTTGGGTTCGAGGCCGGGGGCAGTGGGTTCCCGTGGCAAAGGGGACGGGCTCAGATTCGCCCTACTCGCCCAGGCGTGCGGCCCCGGTCTTCCCCAAGGAAGTCCCATTTCGTGACCATCAATGATTGTTCCGCAAACGCGCCGGCATATCTCGTGGTGAGGGCCAGCCGCCAGTCGGGGCCATGGATCGCCGGCTTTTGCGACTACAACGTCACCGCCGGATTTCAGGCGTGAACCACCGCAGCCTATTCATCGGCCGCGGCGTCATTTCGGCTGGTTGAACAGCCGTCGGACCTCGTTGCACAGAGTTCCCTTCCACCCCGGCGAGCACCTCCGTTCCCGCATTGCGGGATGACGGCAACGCCTCGTCCTTCGCGACGAGAGACACCACCGGAAGCGCCACGGCGAACTTCGTCTTTTGGCTGTATCCGCCGGCTACCCGCTTCGGTCATGAGGGCACTCCTTGCATCAGCGGGAATGGCCTGACGGCCGCGGTGAATCGAGATGAAGAACCAAAAGAAGTCCGGAATACCGACCTTGCCCAAACCAACGCCAGGCGGGGGCCGGACGAATGGAGCAGATGCCCCGCCCGCCCCCGTTGCGCCGACCACCGCGTGGTCGCGTTTCACAGATTGGCTTGCGCGCCCCGTGAGCGGTGCGTCCTTGGCGGCCTTGCGGATCGCCTTCGGCCTGGTCATGGCGTTGGAGGCCCGCTCCCTGGTCCGACCCTCGCAGATCACCAGCGGAACCATCCCGCTGGAGACCTACTACACGGGCGCCGATCTCCAGTTCCACTTCCCGTATGAAGGATTTGGCTGGCTGCCGATGTTGCCCGTCGGCGCGATGCATGCGCTGGTCTGGGTGTTGGGAATCTGCGGTCTCCTGATGGCGGCCGGACTGTTCTACCGGGTGGCCGCAGCGGGCGTGTTCCTGGCCTGGGGTTACTTGTTTGCGGTCGAATCCACCCGCACCTACTGGCAGAGCCACTACTACATTGAGCTGCTCGTCGCTTTTCTCCTGGTGTGGATGCCGGCCGCCCCGCGGTTCAGCCTTGATGCCCTGCGGCAGGGCCCGGGCAAAGGGCCGGACACGGTCCCGTTCTGGACGCTGGCGTTGCTTCGCGGCCAGCTCGTGGTGATGTATTTCTACGGCGGCGTCGCCAAGATCAACGCCGACTGGATTCTGGACGCCGTGCCGTTGCGCTGGCGCTTTCACGACGCACACATTTTGGAGCCCCTCAAGGCCTCCTTCAGCGCCGGCCAACTGGAATTTGTCGCGGGCATCCTGCATCACCCGACGTTTGCCTACTTCATCAGCCACGTTGGATTGGTTTTCGACCTGCTGATCGGCTTCCTGCTGCTGCTGCCGCGGTGCCGGATCCTGGGCATCCTCCTGATGGGTGTTTTCCATACGACCAACCGGTTCCTGATCTACGACAACATCGATTGGTTCCCGCTCGTGGGGTTCGCGAGCGCGCTGATCTTCCTTGAAGCGGACTGGCCGGAACGCGTTGGCCGCTGGCTCCGGCGGCCGCGGTTCGTGAAGCCGGACTGGGGCTGGTTCACCGCCGGAATCTTGCTGGTGCCGGGCATCGGGGCCGCCCTCGGCTGGAAATTGCCGCCAACGAAGGTCGACCCGGCCGCCCGGACCCGTCTGCCGCTGGGTCGGGCCGTGGCGCCATTTGTGGTCGTTTTGATGGTCTGGCAGTCCCTGTTCCCGCTCCGGCACTTTTTCATCCCCGGTGACGCCCGGGCCACCTACGAAGGCCTGCGCTTCAGCTGGCGGCTCAAGTCCGACGAACACGATTCGGACGGCCTCAGCCTGTTTGTCCGCGACGCCAAGGTCATTTCCCGGGAAGGCACCAACGTCAGCCTGATCCATTGGCCGGAATGGCACGGTGACCAGGTCATTCACCGGCAAGTCCGGCCCGGCCAGATCGACTGGACCCGGATGCCCGAATTGGTGCCCACGCTGGAAGCCGTGGTTGGCGCCCGGATCATCTACAACCCGCTGTCCGGTCCCAATCCGCCCCGCAACGAAGCGGAAGCCCGCGAACGGGTCCGGGTGCTGTGGCAGCAACTTCATGGCCGCCAACCGGCTTCGGTCCGCCGCACCGTAACCCTGTTCCAGATCCTCGACGCGGTGGCTGATGGCTTGCGCGGCGGCGGCATGGCGGCTGAGGCGGCCGAGGCGAAGCAGGTGGCGGTGTTGGCCCGGCAACTGGAGGTTCCTGGCACGGATCCGGCCGGTGACGCGCAGCGCCGGGCGACGGTCCGGGGCCTATTCGGCACCTTCCGGAATCGCGACCAGACCGGGGCCCTCGCCCCTTATCTCCTGGCCATGCGGCCGTTTGCCCTCGAAGGCGAACCAACGGGCATCGCCCCGTTTCTGGTGATCGAAGACCCGGCCCTGCTGCAAACCCCGACCGCGCAGCCGGCGCGCCTGCTCGCCGCGGCGTGGAAGAATCCGCCGGGCCAAGGTTCTTGGCCCAACTTCCGGGAGGAACCGGCCGACGGAAATACGCCGGTTCTTCATTTTGGGAACCTCGGTCCCGAAGCCAAGGACCTGCTGCCGTTGCGGGCCATCACCGACGAGCTCGCCCGGCCCGAAGTGCCGCCGGTCATCCTGTGGAACTGCCTGCGGGATCTGCCGCAGTCGAAGTTCCTGCACGTCAGTATCCAGCCGTTCTACCTGCGTCGTTACGCCCGGCGGGTGGCGGAACTGTGGGAGAAGGAATATGGCCGGCGCCCGGCAGTCACCGCGTTGACCCGCATGTCGGTCAATCGGCGCCCGTTCCAGGCGATCGTCGATCCTGAGGCCGACTTGGCCAGCGTGCCGGTGCGTTGGTTCCGGCACAACGATTGGGTCATGGACCTGGCGACGCCCCGCGTTCCCCGGGAAGCGCTGAAACCGTGAGGTGTGGTGCGGCCGTCCCCGTTCAGGCGCGGGCCGCCGGGACTTCGCCAACGGGCTCGGCTTCGGGCTCCGCGATGGGCTGATAACGGCCGGTGCCGACGAGGCGCTCGAAGATCGGCGACGCCATCAGCGTGGTGATCACGGCCATGATGACGAGCGTGGCGAACAGGCCTTCCGAGATGACGCCGCGCTGGAGGCCGATATTGATGATGATCAGTTCCATCAGCCCGCGCGCGTTCATCAGCGTGCCGATGCCCAGCGCCTCGCGGTTCGAGATGCCGGTGGCACGGGCCGCGAGCCAGCAGGCGACGCCCTTGCCCAGCACCGCGGCAACCAGCACGGCACCGCACATCAGCCAGAGGAAGCCTGAGTTCAGCAGCCCGATCTTCGTGTTGAGGCCGGAGTAGGTGAAGAACAGCGGCAGCAGCAGCGCCACGGTCAGCGGCTGGATGCGGCCGACCAGGTCGCGACTGACCGCGCCGCGCGGCATGGCGGTGCCCATCACGAAGGCGCCGAACACCGCGTGCAGCCCGATCAGGTCGGTGAACCACGCCCCCAGGGCCATCAGCGCCAGACCCACGACCAGTCCGGCCTCCGTCAGGTGGCCCTCGCGGGTCAACCGGTCGCCGAACCGCGCCAGCAGCGGCCGGATGACCAGCAGGGTCAGCGCCACGTAACCGGCGCCGCCGCCGATGTTCACCAGCGCGTGGCTCCAGTTCTGGTCGAAGCTCGCGAGCACCACCGCGAGCAGGCACCACGCCGTCGCGTCGTCGATCGCCCCGGCCCCCAGCGCCACCGTGCCCATGGTCGTGCCGGCGAGCTTCTTGAAGTGGATGATCCGCGCCAGCATCGGGAAGGCGGTGATGCACATGGAAGCCCCAAGGAACAGCATGGCTTCCATCAGCGACGTCTTCTTGGGGAACAGCTCGGTGTAGTGGAAAAACACCCAGGCCAGCCCGGCGCCGAGGATGAAGGGCGCCACCATGCCGGCCGCCGACACCGCGATGGAGCTCTTCAGGCGCTTCTGGACGATGTCCACGCGGAATTCCATGCCCACGATGAACATGTAGAGCGCCAACCCGAGCTGCGATGCCGGGAACAGATAGGACTGCGTGTCGCGGGTGAGCTGGGTCCGGTCCCAGGGGAAGAGCCACTGCTGGGCCTCGGGCAGGAGCAACCCGAACAGCGACGGCCCGAGAAACACGCCGGCAATCATCTCGGCCACCACCTGCGGCTGCCCGAACCGCGCGGCAACCGCCCCGACCAGCCGGCAAAACAGCAGGATCACGGCGATCTGCAGGAAGAACTGGACGGCCAGGTGGAGATTGTTCATCGGCGACCGCGGGAATGAATCACACTTCGGCGGTTCTCGGAAATGGCATTTCTCCCACACCCGGAACGCCGGAATACGCCAGTCCGACCGGGTCGGGGCGGCCTTTTTGGATTGCGCCGGCACGACGGCGCCTTGGCTTCGGCGTCGGGGATCGTTCGGCGTCGGGGTGACCGGTCGTGGCGAAGGGAAAGCGGGGTCATGCCCCCGCAGTCCAAAGGGGGCGGCGAAACCCGCCAAAGGGAGAGCCGCGGAGCGACCAACGCTGTATCCGGCTCCAGGCGCGCCCGCGCCCTGCGCGGGGCTCACCTCAGGGAAACAAACCGAAGAAAGTAACGCCCGAATCCAGCGGCGGATTGACAACCCTCATAGGCGCTGCCGCGCATGATTAGCCTTTGCGGGTGTTGTGAACATGGCTGGCAATCAGAGAGCAGGTGAGAGGAAACGCCACAAATAAGCCAAACGCGAGGAACGAAACCCAAAGGAAATCTGGAAACATGTTACGGAGCGCTTCGGACGGCGATCGTGTGTTGCGATTGAGTGCCCAATCGGCGGCGAGTTCTGTAACTCGGTTGACTAGAAATGGAGGCAGGACGGCGACAGCCATAAACCGCACTCGGTGAATGCCGCCGGCAATGGAAAAGAGTAGCGCCGAGACGAGGGTGCCCAAGATCCAAGCGCCGGCCGCACCAAACCCTGCGTGCAATGGCAGAATCGAGTTTGCAGCAGCCAGCAACAGCGCCGCAATCAAGCGAATCCAATTGAGGGTTTTCATCAATTGAGAGCGCGAGCAACGCCTAACGTCTCGAAGCTCAGGCGCAAAGCCGGCAGCCGTCCAGACTGTCTGGAAGCCGGGCGGAACCGGCCGAGGTTTGTCAGATGCCTTGAGTGGTTGCGTGACCTGGAACCAACCGACATCCGGATCAAAGTAAGGAAAACGCACCCCTGCATGACCGAGCGACTGCAACTGCAACCCCGGCCGCTGGCAAGCACGGCGAACTGCGCCGTTATGTCCTGGGGTTGAACGAAGTCCCCTTGCTCCCATTGGGCTGCGAGCATTCGGGTGACCGCCGGGCAAAGGCGGCGGGCCAGGCCCAGCGGGGGCGACAGAACAGCCAGCTTCGGACCCAATCGTAGCTGCGGACGTAAGTCCGTGGCCGTGAATCCCCGGACTGACGCCCGGCGCTTTGGCACCGTCCTCAGGCCCGCCCCGGCCGCCCTTCGCGCCCCCTCACCACCAGCTGAAACCCATGTCGGGCACGACGCCGATCCACTGGTCCATCTGGGGCGGGAACTTGAAGTTCTCCACGTGGCCGTCGCCGAAGAGCATGTTCTCGTAGCGCTTGCCCTTGTAGTTGTGCCACACGGTCTGCTTGGCCCGGGTGTCGCGGTTGGCGTGCCACGGCCAGTCGCCGAGGAGGATCTTGTTCGCCGGGCTGAGCGCGATCTCGGCTTCCTTGATGGACTTGGCCTGGGCGGTGCCCTGGGCGGAGGCGCGGGAATCGCCGGTGACCCGCCGCACGCGGAACGCGTCCACGGCCCACTCGACGAGGTAGCTGTTGCCCCAGCCGGTGAAGCAGGTCTTCACCTGGGTGTTGAGCGAATCGCCGGCGTCGGCGGGACACTGGAACAGTTGGACCGCCCCGGCGTAGCGGTTGAGCGGACGGTTGGTCTCCGCGGTGCGCCCACCGTAGTCGGCCGCGTTGCCGCTGACGTTGGCGTTCGTCCAGAACTTGCCG
>JBIIUN010000287.1:0-6816 GCA_044339945.1 Kapaibacterium sp. (SeqCode) | reverse complement strand
TGAAGCCGAGGGCTAGATTGTTGGTGGCGATGCTGCCGGAATTGAGGGTCAGTCGTGGGGCATCGGTCTCCGTGATGGCCAGCACCTGGTTGACATGGGGCGTCAGGGCGTTGGTCACCGTTGAAATCGCTAGGGCGAATCCGTCGCGCTGCCACACCGCCTGTTCCCTTACGAATTCAGCCTGAATCGCGCTCACAAGGAGTTCGTAGCGGCCGCGGAATTCTCCGGAAGCTCCATCGTAATTGCCGGAGAAGTTGCCCGCGGAACGCCCGCCGGCCGCGGTGAACTCCGCGCCGAGAACCTTCTCGTCCAAGCCGTGGGCGATGACATGCGAGCCGATCATGCCGTATTCGCCGGCGTGCAGGGGCACACCTTGGGCATCCACGCCGTAATCATCGGGCCGCACGATGCCGTTCAAGGCGGACAGCGACGCCGTGGTGTCCGGCGGCCCGGCGAGCCGGATGTCGCCCCAGATGCGGGTGCGCTGGAATTTGAACAGGTGCGGTATGGTGACGGTTTCGCCCGCCACAACGTTGACGCCAGGATTCTGGCCTTCGCCCAGCGCTGGGGAAACGAACCAGACGAAGTTCCGGCCGGAACCGAGATGATATTCGGCCTGAACGTGCCACGGCTGTGGCGGGGACACGGCATCCGAGGGCAGAAGATTGTCCAAGGTGAAAGTGCCGAGGGCGACCTGACCGCCCTTTGGCTCGACGAGGTGCAGCCGGCGATTGCCGCCTGGTCCCGTCGCGATGACGGCCGGCCGGCCCTTCAGTCCCGAAATGGACGAAGGTCCCGTTTGCGGGACCGAGGCCCCTAAGAACGCAACATTGCCAATGATCCGGCCCAGCTTCGTCGTGTCCTGAAGCACCACCGCGACGGTCATCATCGTGTCGCAGGGCACGTTGGTCACCAGGGTGAACGGATATGTGATCTGGTCCGTGTGCGGATCGGTCCCGCGCTGGAGCTGGAGTGCGAGGGAGAACTCCCGGTCCGCGGGCACGACGTGGAAACTCTCCGTGAGGCCCGTCGCCAAACTGAAGATTTGGCCGCGCAGTTCGCCCTCGGCGGAAACCGTGCCGCTGCCGCCCTCGACGGTTAGCGGATTGCCGTCGGCGTCCACGAACTTCAACCGGAGCAGCCCGACACATTCGGCGAGATCCAAGGGCAGCGGCGTGGCGTCCCTGACCAACGGCGGCGTGGTGAACCGGCGCGTGTGGAACAGCTGGCTTCCGTCCTTCAGCCCGATGCTGGCCTGCACCTCGTAGGCGATGGCGGTGGCGGCGTTGGTGCCGGCCTGCACGGAAAGCTGGTAGGGATTCGCCACCCGGTCCGGCACGGGCGGTGCGACCTGGGCGGCGATGCCTTCGCTGGGCGGCAGGGCCGTGGCCCGGACGGACAGACTGCTCATGCCCTCGTTGCCCGGCGCCTGAAGCCGGTTGAGGATTTCCGGGCTCGCGTTGGCGAAGCGAACCGTGCCGGTCAGCTCGCGAAAGCGCCCCTCGACGGGCGAGTCGGCGGCGAGCCCGGCGGGCCCCTTGGAAATCAGGCTCAGGGCGAGGACGATGAACGAGACAGAAACTGGACAGTTCCAGCGACTCAATTGATGCATGACAGCGGCAACGTTGGGGCGGTGACTGCGCGACCTCCGCCCCTTTGCCCCCTACCACCGGAAGCCCGCGGCGCGATTACAGGAAAAAATTTGGCCGATTCACGCCCGGTCACGGCGCGGCAAGTGGGTCTCGTTTCCAGGAGCCGACGTAAGGAGGCTCTGACCTTCGGAAGAGAATGGAGCCTCGTTACCTCGTCTCCTCTGGAAGCAGGCCTTTTGGACGGACCGTCAATGAACTTCCCAGATTTCCACCCGGTCGGTGTCCGTCTCCAGATTCCCGGCTGTGGCGCTCAGGGCGAGCCGGCGGCCGTCGGGTGAAAAGGAGACATGGTAACCGGCTTCCGAATGCGCGAGCCGCGCGAGTTCGCGGCGGGTAGGCAGATGCCAGAGGGTGACTTCGATGCCGGGATTCACGGACACCAGCGTCTGCCTGTCGGGCGAGAAGGCGACTGCTTCGACGGACTCCAGATGCCCCGGCAGTTCCGCGAGGCTGCGCCCGTCGGCGACTTTCCATAGGCGGATCGTGCCGTCCACACTGCCGCTCGCGAGCTGGCGGTCGTCCGCCGAAAACGCCAGGCCGGCGAGATCGTCGCGGTGTCCCTTGAGCCGCACCGACGCGCCGGTCTCGAAGTCGACGAGGATGCCGGCGTAGGTGCCGAACGGCCCCAGCGCCAGCCACCTCCCCGTGCGACTCGCGGCGTGGCTGCGCAGGAGCCGGTTCGGACGCGAGGGCGCGGCAAAGGCGGTGGCGAAATGCCCGGCCAATTCGTCGTCGCGCCAACGGCGCAGGAGGCGTCCATCCTCCGTGGACCAGCGCCAGAACGTGCCGGTTTCGTCGGGGCACACGAATGAGCGGGCATCGCCGGCCAGCACGAACTCACCGGGAAAGAGGTTCGTGGGCGCACCGGCCAGTTCGACCGTGCGGGCGACGTTTCCAGAAGCGATCTCCCGCCACCGCAAGCTGCGTCCGTCGCCGCCAAGGGACAGCAGGTGCCGGCTGTCCGGCGCGAACCCCCGCGGGAATCCGGACACGGTTGCGGCCGGGGTGGCGAGGTTGGTCGTGGCCCATACGGTCGCGGCGCCCCGCCAGTTGGTCTGCGCGTAGGTCAGCAGGCGCGAGCCGTCGGGCGAGAACACCGGACGGAAGTATCGCCACGCGGGCACGGCCGGCGTGGCTGGCTTTGCGGCCAGCGACCAGAGCCGCACGGTGCAGTCCTTGCCGCCGGAAACGAGCTGCTGACCATCCGGCGTGACGGCGACGGTCCACACTTCGTTGGCATGGCCGGACAGGGCGGCGCTTCGGACCGCCGTCCGCGCGTCCCAGATTTCGAGCCGCTGGTGGGAGGTCGCGGTGATGAGCGCGGAGCCGTCGGGCGTGAAGGCGGCGTCCCAGACATTGTGCTCGCTCGGGAACAGCAGCGGCGCGGAGCCGGGGGCGGCGAGGTTCCAGACCTTGGCCGAAGTCATCTGCCCGGCGGCGGCGAGCCGCTGGCCGTCCGGCGAGAACCGGAGCCGGAAGAACAGGTGGTTCGTCGCCACGGTGAACAGCAGTTGCTGCGTCGCGAGGTCGTAGAGCTGGAGGTTGCGATTTCCGTCCAACACGGCGAGGCGCCGGCCGTCGGGCGACAACGCCGGGTGCCGGCCGCGGATCGGGAGTGAACGCTGCTCGCGGGTGGCAAGGTCGAGTTGCTGCAAGGGCTCCAGCACGGGGCTGCTGAAGAACGGGTGGTTGGGCGAGGCGATGACGAGGTCGCCGGCCACCGTGGCCTCCTGTCCGCGCAGCCCGGGCAGGTCCGTGCGGGCCGATCCGGTGGCGACGTCCCAAAACTGGACGCCCCGAACCCCGGCCGAAACCAACGTGCGGCTGTCGGCGGTGAAAGCGACGGTCCAGACGGTGTTCGAGGCGGCGAGAGTCTTGGTGGGACGGGCTTCCAGCCTGCCTTCCCGGGCGTCCTGCCGGTGGGTCGCACCGGGGCTGGAAGTCCCGGAGACGGGCGGGAAGCCTGTCCTGCTTTCCAGCCGCCACAGCTTCAGCGAATTCGTGGCGTTGTCCGGCTGGTCAAGGCTGCCGGAGGCGACCCATTGGCCATCCGGCGAGACCGCGACGCTGGTCACGATCCACGGGTGTTCGCCCAGGATCGCCGAGTCATCGCCCTGGCACCGGGACCACAGCAGCCGCCAGGTGAATTCGGGTGAAGTCGGAAGTGCGAAGTGGGAAGTCGGAGACGGCCCCGGTTCTCCGCTTTGCACTTCGTCCGCGTGCCGGCGCAGGAGCTCCCGGGCGCGTCCGAGATTGCCTTCCTTCAGCGCGGCCGCGGCGGCGGCGACATCGGCGGCGTAGAGATTGCGGGCCATCTCGGCGCGGTTTGCCTCCGCGCGCCGCCATTGCGTGAGCACGCCGGCAAATCCGAGGACAAGCGCCCCGGCGAGGGCCAGTGAAACGCCCGCGAGGACGGGCTGTCGGCGCGTCCACAGCACGAGCCTTTCGCCCGCGGGCACCGGCCGGGCGAGAATGGGCTGGCCGGCTTCGAAGCGGGCCAGGTCGGCGGAGAGATCGGCGGCGCGACCGTAGCGTCGGGCGGGCTCTTTCCGCAGGCACTTGAGGCAGATCGTTTCCAGATCCCGCGGCACCCGGCTGTTGAGCCGGGACGGGGGAACCGGTTCGGCCTGGACGACCTGTTGCAAGGTCGCCGCGACCGAATCCGCGGCGAACGGCGGGCGGGCCGTCAGGAGCTCGTAAAGGATGGCGCCGAGCGAATAGAGATCGCTGGCGGCCGTGGCGGGCGCACCGGCGACCTGTTCGGGAGCGAGGTAGCTGGGCGAGCCCAGCAGGTCACCCGCACGCGTCAGGTCGGTCGCGGAGTCCAGTTGCTTGGCGAGCCCGAAGTCGGTGACACGCGGCTGGTCGTCGGCGTCGAGCAGCACGTTGGACGGCTTGAGGTCACGGTGCAGCACGCCGGCCGCGTGGGCGTGCGCGATGGCCTCGGCCACGAGCCGGACGTAACGCGCGGCCCGCGGCGGCGGGAGAGGCTGGGTGCGGACCAGTTCGCTGAGCGAAGGCCCGGCGACGAGTTCCATCGCGAAGAACGGCTGGCCGTCAAACTCACCGACCTCGTGAATCGTGACGATGCCCGGATGCCGCAGCCGCGCCGCAGCCTCGGCTTCGGCGCGGAAGCGGGGCTTGAACTCCGGTCGCGCCCACGCGCCGGCGAGCAGCATCTTCACGGCGACGCGCCGGTTCAGGCTCCGCTGGCGGGCCTCGTAAACGACGCCCATGCCGCCGCGGCCCAGTTCGCGGAGAAACTCGTAGTCGCCGGCCCGCGGAAGCGCCGCGTCCGGGGCTGGGTCGGGCGGTGCGAACGCCAGTGCGCCCAGGCAGCGTGGGCACTGTCCGGCGAGGGCGCCGGTGGCGAGCGGAGAACCGCATTGGGGGCAGAGCGGGGCGGCCATGCGTCAGCGGTTACCACCGGAACGGGTGGTCCGGATTACGGCGAAGGTGACGGCCGGCTTCATCCCTGGAGGGCGGCGAGCAGATGCCGCATCTCGGCTTCCACTTCGAGGGGACTGTCCACGGTGTCGGCGACGGCGGCCCGCACGAGCTGCCGGTAGCGTTCACGCAGCCGATGCACCTGCACGGCGAGCGTGCCGGGGGCGACGTCGAGCCGGACCGCGAGGGCCGCGTATTCGCCGGCCACGGGTTCCCGGCTGAGGAACGGGCGCACGGCGGCAAAGACGGCGGCCCGGCCCGCCGCCGTTTGTTCTCCGGCCAGATGCCGCAACGCGTTCTCCATCAGCGAGAGCGCCCACTGGCGTTCATAAAGCCGGTCCGGCGACTCCGCGTGCGATGGCTCGCGGAGGTAACGATCCTCCGCCGTATCGTCGTCCAGCGACAGAATAGCCCGCCCGCCCCCGCGCTTGAGGGCGGAGGCGCGTTCGTGCTCGTTGGCCAGGAAATGGTTCAGGGCGGTCAGCAGGAACGACCGGAACTTACCGCCGGCCCGCGTGAGGCCGGCGAGATCGTTGCGCTCCAGCAGCCGGGCGAAGAAAGCCTGGGCCAGGTCCTGGGCCGTGTGGCCGTCATGACCGCGGCGGCGGATGTAGGCATAAAGTGGAAACCAATAGGCGTGACACAGCTGCTCCAGGGCCTCCCTGCCATGGGAGGACCCGTCATCCCCCGCGGCGAGCACGAGGCTCCACCGGGTGGTGACGAATGCCGGCGACTGGTTTTCCGGGACGGACACGGGCAGAGGCTGCCTGCCGCCGAATCCGGAGCCAAGAGAGACTCGTCGAATCCGGCCCGCGTTGACGATTCCGCCTCGGCCACAACCATCGGAAGACCGCGGGCCGCTTGCTGGGAAACATCCTGACCCGGGCGTCGCGTAGGAATCAGGGATCCGTTCGGTCCGATGGCTGGGCTCGGGCGTAAGCTAACCTCGGACCCGATTTGCCTTCCGAGAAGCGTGCTTCCTGAAATCGGCCACGGTAGGCTTTTCCCCCATGACGTTTCTTCCGGTCGCCCAGCGTGAGCTGCTCGCCGCCTCGCGGCGGCGGGTCACGTTCCGCGTCCGGGGGGCGGCCGGCGTCCTTGCGGTGCTGGTCGGTTTCCTGGGCCTGCTGGGCAACGGCTCGGGCAGCGGGGCCGGGGCGCCGGTCTTCCATTTCCTCGCCTACCTCGCGGCGTTCGTCAGCGCCGTGGCGGGCCTGATCCTGACGTCCGACGCCATCGCCGCGGAACGGCGCGAAGGCACGCTGGGCCTGCTGTTCCTGACCGACCTGACGGGAGCCGACGTGCTGTTGGGCAAGCTGGTGGCCGGCAGCGCGGCGGCAGCGACGGCGCTGCTGGCGGTGTTTCCGGTCATGGCCGTGGGCATGATCCTCGGCGGCGTGACGGCCGGCGAATTCTGGCGGCACACGTTTGCCCTGGTGAACCTGCTGTGGGTTTCCGTTTGTGTGGGACTGCTGGCGAGCGTGTTCACCCGGGAAAGCGGGCGCAGTCTGGTCTATGGCGGAATGGCGCTGCTGTTGCTGACGGTCGGTTGGCCGTGGTTGGCCGCCATAGTTCGACAGGCGAGCCTGTCTCCGGCGCTTGATTGGCTGTGGGCGATGAGCCCGGTGGAGGCGTTCAGCCATGCCGACCACGGCTACTTTTCCACGCGCCCGGATCGCTACTGGCAAGCCTTGGTGGTGTCGAATGGGGTCGGATG
>JBIIUN010000285.1:0-6834 GCA_044339945.1 Kapaibacterium sp. (SeqCode) | reverse complement strand
GGGTCCAGTCGTGGCGCAAACAACCGTGGCATGTCCTAATCAACGGTTGCCCCCGAGCACCGAAGCTCATCTTGAACGGGGTGGAAACCGCCCTGGAAGGCGTCCACCAGTTTGAGGCCACGACCGCAACCCTTCGGTTGCAGCTTCAAGGGGCGCCCCGGGTCGAACTGCGGTTTCCTGCCCCCCGTTGAGCGGGTCGTCCTCATTTTTGCGAACGGCCCGCCGGCTGCGAAGGCGTTCCCGGATACTGCATCAGGGAGGTTGAGCCCCGGGTGCGGCGATCCGGGAACCGCGAGGTTTCCGCCAAGGAACAAAACACCCTCGACTATGAATGCACATCCTACATCCGGGCTGCGCTTTGCCATGATGGCATTGGCCACCGCCTGGATCGGCCTGGGCCAGGCCGCCGAACCGGGGACTTCCGGCACGCTGATCACCCAGCCGGAATTCCTGGGCGGCCAGGTCAAACTGAACTGGAACTCCGGCGGCCTGCTGGAGGCGGCGCCATCGCCCGCCGGCCCCTGGGCCGCCATTGACGCGCCGACCCTGCGGCAGAGTGCGGCCACTATCCCGGTGGTGCCGGGCCACAAGTTCTTCCGCGTGGTGGACAACGGCGTGCCCACCGCCGCCATGCCGCTGGTGAATTCCGATCCCTCGCGGCCGTTCAAGATCGCGAAAGGCTTCCTGCGCAAGGCAGCAACCGACAATGGCAATGCCGTGATCGAGGCCGAGTTGGAGGCCGGCCAGAACCCGCCCAGCGTCTTCCCGTTGCTGCAGGACGAGCGGGTGCTGGTGTTCCGCGACGACGGCCAGGCGGGCGACGCCGCCGCGGGCGACGGGACCTTTACCGCCCCGCTGTTCATCGATGAAAACGACTTCATCGCCGCGAACGAGTTCATCAAGTCGATGCCGCCGGCCTTCCAAGTCGTCGGCAACTTCTCCGGCCGCGAAGCCAAGAGCGGCATCTTGCCGACGCTGTTCGACATCGAGGCCTTCCTCAAGGGCGAGCGCGTCCAGGTGCATCCGTCGCCCTTCGACGGCCGCGGCCTGATTCCCGACCTCGGCGGCAGCGGCCCGAACCGCAAGATCAACCGCGCCTCCGCGCGCCGGGCCACGTCGCCCGTGGTGAAGGAGGTCTGCTTCACGAACATCATTTCCCGCCCGGAGATCATCCTCACGAACCGCCTCGTCAGCCTGCCGGGCGGGACGAGCACGAACATCTTCTGCGAGCTCGTGCAGAAGGGGTTCCGCGAGCGGTTCCTGACCAACGTCTTCTGCGAACCGAAGGTGGTGGGCTTCCGCGACGGCTTCATGACCAATGTCACCTGCGAACCGAAGATCGTGGGTTTCCGCGACCAGTTCGTCACCAACGTGTTCTGCGAGCCGCGGATCATCGGCTTCAATGACCCACGCAGCGTGACGAACGTGGAGTGCTTCGAGGTCATCGTTGATCCCGGCATCACCACCGGCATCACCAACGTCTGCTTCACCAATGTGGTGATGAATCCGCTGCGGTTCATCAGCAACGTGGTCTGCCCCAGCATCATCTTCGATCCGGCCTCCACCAACCTGGTGTTCACCGGCACGAACATTGACGGGACGATCATCACCACCCCTGGCCCGTTCATCGGCGCCTGCGTGACCAACGTCACTTCGATCCCCGAGGCGGTGGAGTTCGTGACCAACGTGTTCTGCGAACAGTTCCTCATCAACGTGCCGAAGGAACCGGTCAAACGGCTGGTCTGCCGCACGAACATCTTCACGGAACCGAACCCGGTTCCCGTCACCGAACTGGTCTGCGTCACCAACGTGATGGCCAACCCCACGCCCACGCCGATCCTGGAGCTGGTGTGCTCGACCAACCTCGTGCCGACCTCCTTCCCGATCACCGAACTGGTCTGCGCCACCAACGTGACGGTGGACCCGACGCCGGAACCGATCTTCGTCGAGGAATGCCGGACCAACATCGTGACCCTGCCGCCGCAGGAGTTCTTCACCAACGTGTTCCTCACCAACCTCGTCTTCACCACCAACCTGACCTGCACCAACGTGATCGTGGGCGGCGGCGACACCAACGTGATCGAGCTGCCGATCGACGACTTCCTCAACCGCCCGCCGTTCTGGGGCAAGAGCCTGCTCGTGACCGACCTGTCGGTCGTCGAGGACCCCGCCCGCACCTTTGATCCGTGCCACCCGGAGCGCAGCACGAAGCTCGGCCCGTGGACCTTCGGCCGGCTCATGATCGACATGTGCAACCAGTCCGCGACGGGGATTGATCCGAGCGAGTTCACCCGCCGGTGGCTGCGTTCGTGGCAGCATGACCTCTCGATCAATTTCGACGGCGTCGCCGACCGGAATCCGGAGATTGTCGCCCAGGTGATCGCCGACTGGGAACAGGCCAGCGGCGGCCCCGGCGCCCCGCTCGACCTGGGCATCGCGCCCTTCCGCCTGTTGGCCATCGTCAACCGCCTCGACCTGCGCGGCAACCCCGGCTACGGCGGTGTCAATGACAGCGACCCCTGCAACCCGAGCTGCATCGGCGGCGAAGGCCGCTTCGTGTTCGCCCTTGTGCCCGGCCTGCGCCGCACCGGCGGCGGGGGCGGCGGCTACGGCGGCGGCGGCGACGGAGTGACCCAAAGCTCGTGCGAAGCCTCGCAGTTCACGGTGATCTTCGAATACTGCATCCCCAAGCGCACCTGCGCGGAGATCAAGCAGTTCGCCCTCGAATGGTATTCGTTGTCCCAGAAACCGTTTGGCACCGCGTTCAACGCCGCTCTCCAGGCCATCACCGACCAGTTCGCCCGCGCCGGCGCCGATCCTTCCCGGAAGCCCAACCTCAGCGCGCTGAACCAACTCCGCGCCAACGAGCTGCTCCGCGAGCCGTGGGATCTCCGCGAATGGCGCCTGTTCAACAACGACAGCGACGCCGGCTGGCTGCGCGAGGTCACCGTCAAGCAGACTCCCGACTTCGAGCTGAACTTCGGCCAGAAGATCGTGGACTACTGCCTCGCCAACGCCGGCGACATCCTCGCGGAGAAACACGTCGTGCCGCTCCAGTTCAAGCGCGAGCCCTTCCTCGGCGGCAACTCGCCGATGCCCACGGACAAGTTCTTCTGGGACGGTCCGCAACCCACCGGCACGATTCCCGGTGAAGTCCGGCACAAGTTCTCGCTGAACACCTGCAACGGCTGCCATGCCGGCGAAACCGGCACACCGTTCACCCACGTGTTCCCGCGGTCCGCGGGCCAGGAAGCCGCCCTCAGCGACTTCCTCACCGGCCGCAACATGCCGAAGCTCGACCCGGCCGACCACACCACGCCGCGCTTCTTCACCGACCTGAAGCGGCGCGAGGACGACCTCCTCCGGCTGATCAAGGAGCCCTGCTTCTTCCAGCTCTTCCACGAACCGGTCCGGTTCGAGCACTGAGTCTCCCCAATTGAACCGCGGCGGCGCCGTCGCGGATGAACCCAGCGGCCCGGTGGGACCATGGTCCTGCCGGGCCGCAGTCTTTTGCGGGAGTCCCCGGGGCGCCCCGGAAGGAACCGGGAGCGCAGGCGGACCGGCCGCCCTCGGTAACGGTCGCGTGACGACCACGGCGGAACGGTGAAACCTGGGCAACGGAAGTCGCCGACGCTTGTCCGCGCCCGCGAAATCGGGGACTGACTAAGGCATTCGGGGACCGATGCCTGTCGGCGCTCCGACCCGATGCAGTATCGCACCATCTGGATTTCCGACATTCACCTGGGCAGCCGGCACGCGCAGAGCGGAAGGCTGCTCTCGTTCCTCCGCGACGCCGAGTGCGAGCACCTTTATCTGGTCGGAGACATCATCGACGGCTGGGAACTGCGCCGCCGCTGGCTCTGGGACCAGGAAGCCAACACGGTGGTCCAGAAGATTCTCCGCAAGAATCGCAAGGACACGAAGGTCACCTACGTCTACGGGAACCATGACGAATTCGTGGAGCACTTCGCCGGCCTGAACTTGGGCGGCGTCCGTTTCGTGGAACGCGCAGTCCACACCACCGCCGACCGCCAGCGCTACCTTGTCATCCACGGTCACCAACTCGACGGGTTGGTTCACTTCAACCGCCTGCTGGAACGGGTTGGTTCCCGCCTCTACGACTGGATTCTACTCTTCAACCTCTACTTTAACCGGGTGCGGCGGCGGCTGGGGTTCGGCTACTGGTCGGTGTCGTCCTGGCTGAAGTTCAAGGCGAAGTCCGCCGTCCGCTACGTGACCCAGTTCGAGGACGGAATGGCGCAGATCGCGGCCAAGTCCCGCGTTGACGGCGTCATCTGCGGCCACATCCACCGGGCCGAGAACCGGCAGATAAACGGTGTTCACTACCTGAACTGCGGCGACTGGGTGGAGAGTTGCACCGCCTTGGTGGAACACTTTGACGGTTCGTTCGAAATCCTGAACCTGTCGGACATTTCGGCGGATGGCCGGGAGCGAGATCCAGCGGACCAGGAGCAAGTCGCCCAGCGTCCAGCAACGGTGACGGCGGTTCGGCCTGCCGGCCGACGTCGTCCTCGCGGGGGCGAATCTGAACCGGAACTGGCCGGGCTGTTTTGAACTTGGGCCGCCGGGCAGTGCGCCGGTTCTGGACGACCCCCTCGATGGACAAGGCAGCCGCGCTCCTACGGAATCATTCCGGCTGCGGGCCGGCAGAAAAAAGCTCTTCAGCGAGGTCCAGTATTCGCCGGCCAGAAGCACGGAAACCTAGGCGATTCCGGATCCAGGAAGTGTCCCCGCGCGACCGGTAGCGGAAGATCTCCACCGCGTGTTCAACCTCCTTGATCGATCGGCACCGGCCGGCGTCGTCCACAAAGGCGCGGTCAATCCGCAGCGCGTCGGGCTGGATGACGTTGAGCAGCCCGATGAGGGGAACCCGCCAACGGGCAAGGCTCCGCTCCAGCATTTGTCCGCGAGCAGCTTCCGGGGTGACACCCCGTTGCCTGGCGAAACGCTCCAAAAGGGTCGAATCAGGCATATCCGCTCACCATTGTGAGGAGGGGTCACCACAAACACAAGTTAAGTTCGTATTTCGCCGCCATGTCGACGAGGTGAACCGGCTGCGAAGGCCGGGAAATGGCCGCTCTCCGCGCGCACGCAGCGACCCGTGACCGCCTCTGCCACCCACGCGGGCCGGGCCGCTTGCAAGCTACGGCGCGCGCCGCAGTCGGAAAAATCCGGCCTCGTTCGCCGGCAGAAAGAAGGCGCCCTCGGGAAATCGGCTAGGAACGGCCTGCGGGGTCCACGGGCCCGTAGCCATGGGAGCCGACCAGAGCTCGTAGGTCGCCCCCTCGGTCGCCGGCCAACTGACCCGCACGCGGCCGGGCAGCATTGAAAGCGTGGGGACAAATTCGTCGTTCGCGCGCGTGGGATCGCTGCCCTGCAATTGCTCGGCGGCATTGTTCCAGCCGTCGGAATCCGGGTCGTCACGCGGGCCATCGGCCAAGCCGGCAAACCACCTCCGCTCCCAGCCATCATCCAAGCCATCGGCATCGGCATCCTCGATCGGCACGCCGTCGAGCAGCAACTCGGCCTCGTGCAGTTCGCCCGTGGCGCCCGGGGCCACGCCGATGTCCGTCACGGCCAGGGTCCAGGTGCCCAGGCCGCTTTCGCCGAGGTGGTGGGTGGTGCCGTAAATCCATTCCCCGACCGGCGCCTCGTTCACCGCGCCCGGACGGTGCAGCACGCTCAACGTCCCGGCCGGCGACCGCAGCGTAACGCGGAGGTCACCCTGCCGCGCGTGCTGCCAACGGACGCGCAGGCGGACATGCTCCAGCACCATCGAATTCGTGACGGCAAAGGTGCGGACGGCCGAAGCCAGTTCGAGCCGCGCCCGGACGTTGGCATTGGTCGCCACCAGCGCCCGCAACGCCGCCCCGTCATTGGCCCCGATGCTGGCCGCGGGCACGCGGGTGAAGTCGGTGTCCAGCATCAGCACCCGCTCCGTCGTCCCGGAATTGTTGGCGATGACACCAAAGCCGCCGCCGGCGTTGGCAACATTGTTCAGCATCGTGGCGAAGGTCGTCGAACCCCGCCGCACCAGGGCGCCCGCACCGCCCATGGGCGCCAAGGCCACGTTGCCGCCGCCCACATCCTTCAGGGCGACTTCCGCGGTGGGCGCATCCGGATAACGCCCGGTGCCGCCGGTCGCCGGCAGGCTGGCCAAGGTTTCGGGAACTCCTGCCCCGCTGAGCCGCACGCGGAAACCTTCGTCCGGGATCGGCGTGCTGTTCGTATCGAGGTAGCGGTGGCGGACTGCCGGCGGACGGTTGCTCCAACTCTGGGCCAATCGCACCGCCGCCCCGGCGTCTACCACGCCGAATCCGGTGTTATGGCTGACCGCCCAGCCCACCCCATTCGTCGCGGAGTCGGGATCGGTGCGATCCACCTGCCGGGCCGTCAGGGCGAGCACCTGCTGCACGTCACGCCAGCCAAGCTGAGGATTCGCCGACAGCACCAGCGCCACCACGCCGGAAACCACGGGGGCCGCCGCGGAGGTGCCCACGAAGCCACTGTTGCCGAAGAGATAGTCGGCCGCCGAGGGATCGACGGGATCCACAAAACGGTTGTCGCCCTTCGTTCCCCGGGGATCGGTCGTGACCAATCCTTCGAAGGCGCCGGTATTCTCGCCGCCCGGTGCCGCGACGAGGATGCACGCGCCCGTCACGCTGTAACTGGCCACCCGCCCGTCGGAACGAACGGCTCCCACGGTAATTTGCAGCAGGTCATTGGCGTAACCATCCACGTTGGCGTCACCCACGCCGTCATTGAAGGTGTAGTCCTCCGTCCGGATGTTGCCCGCGGAGCGCACGAAAATGA
>JBIIUN010000284.1:0-6835 GCA_044339945.1 Kapaibacterium sp. (SeqCode) | reverse complement strand
TCCTGCTCGACCGCGACGGACGCGGCCCGGCGGGTTTCGGCGTGAGCCTGGGCGATGAGCTTGTTCGCTTCGGCCTGCTCGGCCTGGAGCTTGGCGCCGACGTTTTCGCCCACGTCCACGTCAGCGATGTCGATGGAAAGGATTTCGAAGGCCGTGTTGGCGTCGAGGCCCTTGTCGAGAACGGTCTTGGAGATGCGGTCTGGGTTCTCGAGCACGAGCTTGTAGGTTTCCACGGAACCGATGGTGGAAACGATGCCTTCGCCGACGCGGGCGATGATCGTTTCCTCCGTGGCGCCGCCGACGAAGCGGTCGAGGTTGGTGCGGACGGTCACGCGGGCGCGAGCCTTGATGACGATGCCGTCCTTGGCCACGGCGTCGATCGTGGTCTTGCCGGAGATGGCGGCAGGGCAGTCGATGACCTTGGGGTTGACGCTGGTCTTCACCGCTTCAAGCACGGTCTTGCCGGTGCCCTTGGTGGCGAGGTCGATGGCGCAGGCGCGGTTGAAATCGAGGTGGATGCCGGCGCGCTGGGCGGCGATCAGGGCCTGCACGACCATGTCCACGTTGCCGCCGGAGAGGTAATGGGTCGAAAGGTCATCGATCGAGACGTCGAGGCCGGATTTCACCGCGGTGATCCGGTTGTCCACGATGAAGCCGACTGGAATGCCGCGCAGCCGCAGGGCGATCAGTTCAAACACGCCGACCGACGCGCCGGAGGCGGAGGCGCGGAGCCAGATGGAGCCGAAACTCGCGACGATGATGATGACGGCGAGGCCGACAACGCTGCCCACCCCGATGGCGATGAGGGTTCCGATGTCGGTCACGGCAGCTAGCAGAAGATTCATGGTAACGGAGGAGTTGGGTTTCTGGAAATTCAGGCGGCGCGGACCAGGATGCGGGAACCTTCGACGGCGACGACGGTGAGCGCGGCGTTGCGCTCCAAGGCTTCACCGGCGGTCACCACGTCCACCCGTTCGCCGGCGATTTCCGCCACCCCGCCGGGGCGCAGCGGCGTCAGCGCGACGCCCTTTTGGTGGACCAAGTGCGTCTTGCCGGCACTGGCGGCGGGAATGACGCGGTCCGATTGGAACGGTCTCGCCAGCCGGCTGGTTGGAAGTTTTGTGAAGTAAAGCCAAGTGCCCGCCAGACCGGCGGCGAGGACTGCGGCAAAGGTGAGGTGACCGGCGGTGGAGCCGTAACGGCCGTAAACCAGGACCACGGCGCCGGCCCAGCAGACCAAACCCAAGACGCCGGCGATCAGCGTGGGGAAAAACGGCTCGAGCAGCATCAGCACCGCTCCCGCGACGAGAAGGAAGACGATGAGTTCCATGACGACGCCACAGTAGGTCGGCGAGCCCCGCGGCCAAGTGGAATCCCGGGAACGCGTTCCCAGCATTTTGGAACCGGCCCGGCTCAGGCCTTGTGCGCCAGGCGGTCGCGCAGTTCGGAAATCTCGCGACTCTGGTCGGAGACGGCCCGGTTCAACCGCGCGATCTCTTCCTCGGTCTCGCGCAGCCGGCGTTCCCGCAGCAACTGTTCCCGCAGCCAGCCAAAGGACGGGTTGGCGGCCGATTCCGCCGCCAGCAGTTCCATGAACTGAGGCTCCTCCAAACCGTTGTCCGCGAGGGCCTGCGCCAGCGGTGTGCCCGCGGTCACCGCGGTCTGGGCCTGCCGGGTCTTCCGCAGCATCAGGGCCCGGGACTCGGTCGGCCCGTAAGCGGCCCGGGTCGGTCCGGCGCCGGCCACGGCAGCGGACTTGGGCGAAACTGCCGGCGATGTGGTGCCCAATGTTCCCGGGTTTGCCGTTGGCGTGGCCTTGCGCCGGCCGACCGACGGCGCGATGAGCGAATCTAGCTCCTCCCGGATTTCCATCAGGCGGGAGCCCTGCATGCGCATCCCGAAGGTGCTCTTCAGCGTGCTACGAGTGACCCGCATGGCGTTGTGGAATTCGTCCAGCACACCGGAGAACTCCTCGCGGGTCTGCGATTTTCCCAGGGACTCGATGATGTCGAGGTCGAGGTCGAACAGGTCTGGCGTGACGAAGAATAGAACCCCGACGACGGGCTTTTTCCATGCGGGCACCGCCTTGAAGAAGGCGGTTTTCTCGAACTTGCCGGGCGGACAGTCAAAGTGATGGCAGAACGCCTCGAAAAAGTCGGTGAACTGTTTGCCGGTCGGATTGGCCATGCTGGTGAAAGAAGCTTGGCCGAGAGACCCCGCCGGGGGCAACGGCAAGTTGGGACTTATCCGCGTTGGCTCAGGGTCTCCACGGCCTTCTTCAACCGGTCATTTTCGGCGCGGAGGAACTCCAATTCCCGATGCTCCGCGAGGTAACGGCGCAGCCACACCAATTCCGGCCGGCCTTCCGCGTGGTTGCCGAGCAACGCGTCCACCCGTTCGGCGTCGAGCCCGCTGTCGCTGAGCGCCAGGTGCCAGTCACGGCCCGCCACCACGTCCGCATGCAGCCGCTTCAGCCGCCGAACGGTCAGGGCCGAGCCTTCGTTGCGCGGACCGCCCTCGGCGACGGTGCCCACGCGGGCAAAGGCCCCGCCGGCCGGCGTATTGAAGTTTGCGGGCGTGCGCACCAGCTCGGGGGCCGGCGGCAGCGGTTTCAGCAGCGGCACCAAGGGTTGGAGCAGGCGGATCGCTCGGGTGGACGAAACGCGCAGGGCCAAGGTCCCGCGCCGGATGCCGCGCTCGACCAGCCTGAGATTTTCCAGGTCGTCGCCGGCGCGTTGCAGCTCCGCCTCGGACCGGGCGTCGCCCATGTGCCGGATCGCCCCGATGTCATCCACGAAATAGCCCCGCTCAAACCACCACATCCAGTGCGCCGGCAGCCAGGCATGCCGGAGCAGGCCGAACCAGAGCACCTTCTTCTCGAAGGCTTCCGGCGCGCAGCGGTGAACGGCGCAGAAGGCTTCTCTAATGGTGTCGAACTGCTGGGTAGGTTGCTCTGCCATGCTTAGGTTTCAGAAATGTCGCAGCTTCTTTCGGTCCCCGGCGCGAACGTGTCAACCGCGGCGATTTCAGCCGCGCAGCTTGTAGAGCTGTTCGCCGGCCTTGGGAACCAGCAGCACGCCCTCGGTTTCGCGGTTCGCGTAGTCGTCCGGACGGATGCTTCGCCAGTCGCGGTAGCCGAGGTTGATCTCGCGGCAGACGTCCTCGGGGATGCCGGTCGCCAGCGTGACCTTGGCGCGTGGGTGTTCCACGCCCTGCTCGAAGGTGCCGCCGCCGAAGACGTGGGTGCAGTGGGCGAGCGTGCCCCACGGCAGGTCCTTGAACTGGTCCCACTGCTTCAGGAAGTAGTCCCGGCAATGGTAGCCGACCTGCCGGATGAACTTCCCGTGCACGACGCTGACCTCGTGGATATGCGGGGCGTAGATGATGAGCTCGCCGCCGGCCGCGAGGACCGGTTCCAGCTTATACATGGCCTTCGCCCCGACCCACAGCTCGTCATACATGGGTGAGGCGCAGGACAGGATCGTGTGGAACTCGCGGTCCTTCCACACGATGTGGTGCTGGGCGGACAACTTCGCCGCCTCGGCCCAGGCGGCTTCCGGCGTGCCGGCAAAGACGCCCACGGCGCCGGCGCCCTTGGCCACCAAGGCGAAACACTTCTTCGGCACGTTCACCATCGCGCCCGCGCGGTCCACGACGGCGCGGACGGGCGTATTCGGGTTGCCGATGATCCCCATGTTGGTGACCACCGCACCGAGCCAATGGAAGAAGTTCAGGATGTCCGCGCCGCCGACGCCGGGGAACAGATACTTGTTGCCGCCGCTCATGCCGACGACCTCGTGCGGGAACACCGGCCCGACGATGATCACCTCGTCGTAGTCGAAGACGCGCGCGTTGATGTCCACCGGCACGTCCATCGCGAACAGGCCGCCGGAGAGCTGCCGGATTTCGTCGGCCGGGATGACGCCCAACCGGCGCAACGCGGCGGGATTGTCCCACTCGTGGTTGAAGAAGCGGACCTTGGCGAACTGCGAGCGCCATTCCACCGGCGTGATCTCCAAGCGCTGGCAGATGGCCTCGTCCGGCATCGCCGGATGGGTCCCCAGCGCGATCAGGATGTCGAATGCGGCGGTCACCTCGCCCAATTGCGCGAAGAGCGCCTTGAACATCGTGCCGATGGGCGCCGTGCGGGTGCCGTCGGGGATGATCAGCAGGATCTTCTTCCCGCGGTAATCGGCGGCGGGGCAGGTGCGGGCGACGACTTCCACATACTGTTCAGTTGTAAGCAGCAAATCGTCCGAGTTAGCTGCTCCAATCACGTTCGGATTCCTCAAGGTGTTTCCTCCAGTCGGGTGCAATAGTCTTCCGCTTCCAGCGACTCGCATTGCGCCGGATAGACATGAAGTGAGCGTGGCCATTGATCCATGCGCTGATCATCCAGAATGACGTTGGGCTTTGGAAGAAACCGCTCAAAGCATTCCGCGATCCCAAGCTCCGCGGCCGTTTGACGGGCATAATCCGCCCCACCGGCGCTCCAGCAGAAAAGGGTCATTCCATCGGCTTTCAGGTTCCTGACGTGCTGGATGACCGCAGGCATCGGCAACCGTTTGCTGCCGACACTACGGACCAAGGTGTCGTCCACATCGACATAGATGTTCAGATTCTTCGTCATGTTTGTGCCTACACTCGCGGTCATTCCACCCACCCATGTGCTGCGATGATCCGGCGGACGATCTCCCGCCGTCGGGACGGGGTGACGGTTCCTCGTTGTCGCTTCAAGGCGATCTTGGGGACGGTGTAAAGCAGGTCGCATTTGCACAGCGTCGGCCAATCCAATCCGTCGCCTTCGTCAAGCAGGACTTCATGGCCCTCCGGTTCGCGGCCCGCACGCTTGCTGGAGCACATGACCACATCCACCTCCGGCTTGTTGGTCACCCGCAATGGGTGGGAAACGATCACCGCCGGATGGGGTTCCGGCCACCCCGCGGGTTGGAAGCTGAAAATGTCCCACTGCTTCATGGCTCCGGGAGCGGATAGGCCTGGCTCGCCGACATCGCCGCCTCGAACGCTTCCTGACGCTTATCCTGGCGAAAGGCCCGGCGCGCTTCCTCCGCGGTCAGCGGGGGCACGATAATGGCGGGCGGCGTTTTGGTCCGCCGCACCCGGCGAACCACCCAAGTGTCCCGGTCGGTGTGTTCGATGGTCACCGCCGAAAGCGGATCAATCTCCGGTGGCATGGTCAGCCTGCGCCGGGAATCCAAAGTCGCGGCTTTCACGGAGTGGGTATTGCCCACGTGGGTGGGTAAATCAAGCTCGCTCAAAGGAAGTCCTCCTACCTTCAAGGCCGTGGCAGTGAGCGGGCGGCGGATTCGCGGAGTGCGGGAGGAATGCCCCTTCGAATTCACCAGCCGAGTTTACTTCGCCGTAATCTCCCACAGCGAAGAAAGCGTGATTTCAACGCCCGGGACGGCCGCGCTGGCCAACGCTTGGTCGCCCGCCAGGACAAGTCGTTCGGCGTATTCGCCATTGAGCGGACGGCGATAAACTTCCACCTGCTTTTCCGGGGCGAGCACCAACCAGCATTCCCTGACCCCGGCGGTGGCGTAGGCACGGAGCTTGGAGCGGTCGTAGTCGTGGCTGGTCACGCAGATTTCGATCACGAGCTCGGCCGTGGCTGGATGGGCCTGCCAGAAGTCATCCTCACTTCCCCGGATCACCGCCAAGTCCGGCTCCGGCTCGGAATCGGGGCAGGTGATGGGCTGTTCCTGGGAGACAAAATAGCCGGGTATGGTCGCGTTGTTCAGCAGGCGCAGCAACCGGCGGAGCAGCGCGCTGTGAAGCGGTGACTTGGGCATTTTGTGAAAGACTTGGCCGTAGAGCAGCTCCGTGCGCTCGGGAATGAGTCCCATGTCGCCGAGGGCGTGATACGAGGCCACGGATAACGGCCACTGGCGCGGCATCGTGCCGTCATTAGGGCGTGGCTGGATCGCGGTCATGGAGAGAAATTGGTTTTGGCCGGTCGGTTTGGCCAGATGAATATTGTCCCCAACCGGTTCCTCAAATCGTCTGCGCCAAGAACCCGCCGTCCACCTTCACGTCCGAGCCGGTGACGAACGACGCAGCCCGTTCGCTGGCGAGGAAGACCGCGGCGCCGACCAGTTCCTCGGACTTGCCGAAGCGGTTCATTGGCGTGTGGCCCCAGATCGATTTCGTCCGCGCCGTCGGGGTGCCGTCGTCGTTGAAGAGCAGCTTGCGGTTCTGTTCCGCCGGGAAGAAGCCGGGCGTCAGGGAGTTCACCCGCACACCTTTCGGCGCCCATTCACGGGCCAGGAACTGGGTCAGGCTGAGCACCGCCGCCTTCGCCGCCGAGTAACTCACCACGCGGGACAGCGGGATGTGCGCCGACACGCTGGCGATGTTGATGATGCTACCCCGGCCGGCCGCGCACATCGCCGGGCCGAATTCCTGGCAGGGGAGCAAGACGCCACCGACCAAATTGAGGTCGAAGTTTCCGCGCCAGGCGTCGAGCGACAGGTCCTCGAACTTGTTGGTGTCCGTGACGGTGGCCTTCGGGTCGTTACCCCCGGCGGCGTTGAGCAGGATGGTCGGCTGGCCGAGCGTCGCGCGGATGGCGTCGTGCGCAGCCTTGAGGTCGTCGCGGTTCACGGCATCGGCGGCGGCGAACATCGCCTTGGCGCCGCCGGCGCGGATGGCGGCGGCGCGGGCCTCACCGCGTTCCGCGTTGCGCCCAACGACGGCCACCGAGGCGCCCGCCGCGGCCAGGCCTTCGGCCAAGGCACCACCCAAGACACCCGTGCCGCCGATGACGACGGCGACTTCCCCGGAAAGATCGAACAAGTTCATTTCAGCGATGCAG
>JBIIUN010000283.1:0-6852 GCA_044339945.1 Kapaibacterium sp. (SeqCode) | reverse complement strand
CCATTTCCTTGGCGTTGCTGACCGTCCTGCCGGTCGCGGCGGTTTCCTTCAAACCTGACCTGCGCGTGACACCCCCGGAGGCCGTCGTGCGGGTGCTGCTGGTCAGGCCAAAGAGCGGGGGCGGGCTGCTGACCAACGTGGTGATGGAAAACCTCGCGCGGGCTGACCCGAAGAAGAGCCTTTCGGTGACCCGGGGGGAGAAGTTGCTGCTGGAGGCGACCGCCCTGGACCATGCGACCCAGTCCTTCACGTATGATGAGGAAAGATGTCTGAGCCTGAGCTCGGGTGGCGGGTTAAGCACCCGCACTGTGCGATTTGAACTGGAGTTGGTGCGAGTCCGGCAAGAATACCGAGTGAGGCTGGAGTCGCTGGCAGAGGCTACCTTCAAGGTGGAGGGTAGCCCGGTTAGCAAAGACACCAGGCTAGTATTCCACCGAGAAGTGGGAAAAGACGGAGAAGCGCTCCCGTGGCGTGACGTGATGGTTCTGGCCGAAGCCCAGGAACATGATCCCTTGGAGCAACGATTTTCCCACGCGGAAGTGTCCGCCCTTGCCCAAGAGGATGAACTTCGCCCGATAAGGCTCCCGCTTACCGACCGCAACCTGAAGGATCGCAAGAAGGTCCGGCTAATCTTCAACATCGAAAGCCCGGAGGTGAAAGCGGAGGAACTTGCGTCGGCACCAGTCATTGCAGACCCGCGGAACCAGACGCTGGAATTCGAGTTCCGACGAGCGCGGGTTGGCGAAGAATGGAGCCGGGCCCAGTTGCAGGTGAGCAAACCAGGCTACGAGTGGAGGGAGAAAGACGAACGCCTGCTGCCGTTTTATCAACGGGAGCTCCGCCGGGAGGAATTACCGGCCGAGATCAACATTGATTCGTTTGTCCCGGCGACTGCCTTCCTTGCGCCCGCGTTGGTTTATGGCACTGCTGAAATTGAGCCGCGGTTGCAGACTACCAACCTTTGGTCGGCCCGCTCGGGTTCGGTGCTAAGCGAGCAACCAGTCTCGAAGATCTCTCAAATAGGCACTAGGGAAACGTCGGGGCGACCGAGAGAGCGACCGGTTCTTTCTTCGCTGGGCAGCCCCGCCAGCGGCAACCGAATCTACTTTACGGCGGGAGAATACGAAGTGGATCCGATCACGAAGCAGAATGTGCTCACCGGATCGAGGATCCGCTTTTTCCAGATTCCTGGAACCGGCTATTCGGCCGAACTGGAATCGAGTAAATTGGCCAAGTTTGCCACGGATATTGCGGCCAGTCCAAATGGCAAAACGCTCGCATTTTCGGGTCTTCATTACACGAATCGCGTGATCTACAAATATCGGTTGGGGGAACTGAACGCAGCAGTCGCTTCCCCCAACGATGGGTCCGCTGTCGACACCCAGCCAAGTGTCACCGACAAGGGTCGCCTGCTGTTCACCCGGCGACTGAAGCACGATGCTCCGGGAAGTGTCCCCGAGATTTGGCACCAAATGGAAAGTGAGGACGGGACGCTTTCCCAAGACGTTGCCAAACTGGTGCCCGGTCACAGCGGGGCATGGAGCCAAGATGGCAACTGGGTGGCTTACATTGATGGAGAGGGAGGGCTTTCGGTTCTCCGGATGGGCAACAACTCGCCGGCTACCAGGCTATTTGGCAAGGACACTTACGCCTCGCCGCGGTGGTCCGATGGCAAGGATGGTTTGGTGCTCTTTTATTCCTGCGCGGTGAACAAAACCCGGGATCAGCCCAATTTCGATATCTACCGAGTCGCATTGAAGGAGGAGGCAGAAGCCGACGGAAGCCGATACGTGACCGTCGTCGACCGCGAGGAACGACTGACTACGGACGGATCTTTTGATTGTTTTCCCATCTGGGGCGGAAACGGAAAGGGGGAATCCTACCTGTATTTTTTGTCCAATCGAGGGGCTAGCCAAACCGGAGACCCGAATGCTGTGGGCTTGTTCCGCATCAAGCTCCCCTGAAGCGAAAGCATGAAGCTGGAGCGTGGTCGTCCTCATGCCCGTGCCCATCCTGACGGTCCTCTTCGGCCAATCCTGTGACCGAAAAAGACCGGCCTGCTCGTCGTTCTGCCGGTTGTCCCGGCGTCCTGCGCAGGTTGGAATTGCTGCTCGCGGATGAAGGCGTCCGCGCGTCATTGCGGCGGAGGCCGGGTCACCGGATTCAAACACCTTAATCCCGACTCGCCGGTTTGCTGTCTGTTGGTGCGGAGGTTACAAGCACCAGGCGAAAACCGATGGCGATATGGCCTTCGTTGCTGCGATACGTCAGGTGCCTATACACATTTAGCTCCGCGAAACTTGCCGCTTCCCAGTTCGCGCCCCGAGCCCACCGAATGCCCTTTTCATCGGGTTCGTCGTCAACCCATTCGCTTATGTTTCCAGGAATATGTCGGAGACCGAAAGCGTTGGTGCCAAAGGAATCAACTGGAGCAGCCGATGGGTGGCGATCGTCAAAATCCTCCGAGAGAATTGGACGTCGTGGAAACGGGGACCGCGATTTGCGAGTCTCTGCGCCATACCAGTTTGCGTCAGTTGGAATGGGCTGTCCGGATTGCCACCACTGTAAGGCTTTTGCGTTCGATGGGGCATTGGTCAACCCCGCCGCTTGGGTCCATTCCCGGTCCAAGGGAAGCCGGTAATGTTCAGATTCGCGAAGGAGCCCCACACGTCGATCCTTCAAAGTAAGCAGACTGGCGTAGTTCGTCGCCTGGCGCCAGCTGATGTTCACCGCGGGATGCTGATCGGTCGGGTAAAGTTCCCGGCGAATACCGCTTGAGCGCCCAACGATCGCGGTGAAATCGCCGATGCTCGTTTCCGATTCGGCCACCAGAACTGCCAGACCAGGAACCGAACGGAAGACTCGACCGAACGAGTTGGTGCGGGTCATCTGGCGAATCCCAGCCCACTGGGGTGCCGGTTGGTCGGAGTCCGACGGCGCAACTGGCGGAGGGATTTCGGCTGTGGTCGGATTTGCCGGAACGAGGCTGGCCTTTGCGGCTTCTTTCCGGCGTTCCTTAACTTTGGCAACTAGTCGTTCCAGCGCGTGCTGGTGTCGACCGCTCCCGCCTATGGACTTTCGCGCGTCCTCAATGGCTTTGTCCAAGTCAGTCTCGCTAGCTTCAGTTGCAGTTTTCCGAAATTCGCTCAGCACCTTCCTCACCCGTCCCAATTCGACTTCCCGAACGTCCAAAGCCGCGGCCGCCTGTTCATTTGGCTTCCCTAGTCTCTCAAAGGTGACGATGGCTAAGGCCAAGACCGCTATAGCCGCCACCACTCGCCAAGGGATTGGTGGTGGCGGTGGTGGCGGTGGTGGCGGTGGTGGCGGTAGAGAGGTGCCAGTCTGGCGCCAAAGGCAAAAGTCCGGGCCCACCGGACTCCGGCCCGGACGTTGGCGCCCGGCCAGCTTGTTAAGCCTGGCCAAGCGGCTCATCTCGGCCCTGACATCTTCCGTAAGCTTGCTGTCAACGACCACACCGGCGCCAACGGCCATCCGCCCTTGCAGGACCCGTTCAAATGCAAGCGTGAACAGCCCTCGACTGGGTGGGCCCGGAATCTCCTGCGCGAGCCCGCCGGGCTGACAGCCGAAAAGAATCGTCAGGGGGCTGAAATCGTCCTCGTCCTCCGACACTGCCGAACCGCCGCCAACCAAGTTTCGGGCGTTAAATTCGAGCACTTCAGGCCCGCCATGCCCGCGATGCAGCGACCTCAGCGGCGCTCGACATGCATCAAGGACAAACAACCGGCTTAACCCGGGTTTGCATGTGGCCTGCTCAACCTGAGTCAATCCGTAAGCATCCTTCGTCCGGCCATGATCCAGATCCAACAGGCGGGCTTGCGGGCATACGAGAAACTGCCCCAAGGCGGCCACGGTGGTGGCATGGAGCGCCACATAAATCACGAGTCGGTCACCCGCTCCAAGACCTTCGGCGGCGGACTCAAACGCCTGCTCCAGCACTGCCTCGCGACACTGGTCAAAACCGATGAAGGTGCGGATTTCAAAGCCGTCCAAATGCTGGAACAGCGCTTCCATGCTCCGACAATCCGGCTCGGCTCCGGATAAGTCGTTGATCTGGGGGTCCGAATACCGACTCGCCCCAACGATGAGCACGCGCGACTTCATCGGGCCAATAGCTCCGGGGGGGGCAGACAGCACCCCGTGCCCGCCAGGCGAGCCCAGTCGCACTCCGCCAAGCCGCGGCGCGGGTGGCCGGGGCTCGGACGGAATGGGGCGCTTTCCAATGCGGCGGGCGCCAGTGTTGCCTGAGGTTTGCTCACTTTAGGTTGACCCGGTGATTGTGCGACGGGCGCGACCGGCTTGGCAACCGTCCCGAGGGAATGGTCCGGCCGACGGGTGCGGGCGACATCGGAGTCTCGGACGAGCAGGTGGCCGGCCCGCGCCGGGTAAGCCGCCCGGGCGGAATTCCATTCACCTCCCCCATGCGAGCCGACTACCTAGGTGCGGGTAGGCGCAGGAGTTGGTCGAATCGTTTCGCGCCTGACGGCGCAGCGGGCAGGCTGGCAGCCTGCCCTACGTTATGGGCGGCCCGGCGGAAGGCGGAGCGGACCGTTTCCCGCCCGGTTCAAATCCATCTCCCGGTAGGTGACGAGGTCACGAAGCTCCATATTTCGCCTCCGTGGCCGAACCCAGAAGCGGAAGTCAGAGACTCCTCACGTCGGCTCCTACGGGAAAACTTTTTCGGGCGCGCCGCTCGAGCAGACCCGAAAAGCAAAAGCTAAAGCACTGAAGGCAACCGGCACGTCCTCACCCTATCACGCACCTGCACCTACCAACACCAAACGAAATCCAATTATGGTGTTGCGACTGTCAGCAGAGTAGTGGAGGCGGTAAGCGGACAATAGGAAGTTCCGGTCACCGCCGTAGCTGAATGACGCCCCGCGCGCCACGCGCGCGCCACTCTTGCCGTCATAATAGTCTTCCACCCACTCCCACACGTTCCCGCCCAGATCATACAGCCCCTGCGGGTTCGCCCCAAAGCTCCCCACGGGTGACGCCCGATCATATTCGTCCACCTTCAACTCGGAACCGTAGTTCCCCGCCGCTTTGGGCGGTGGCCAGTCCTGTCCCCACGGATACGCCCACGGGTGCGTTCCCGCCCCGATCTTTCCATCCTTCTCCATCGGACTCCGGCGCTTCCCGGCGCTTTCTTCCGCTTCCCCAATCCCCACCGCCCAGCTCCACTCCGCATCCGTAGGCAACCGGTAGCTTTGCTGCGGACCAATCTTCCCCTCCCGCTGCTCCTTCGCCGTCAGCCACGCACAGAAGCCCTTCGCATCCTCCCAACTCACATTCACCACCGGGTGCGTCGGCCCCGGCGTCACGGGTTGGCCGCCCCAAAGCGGATCCTTCCATTCCTCGTTCACGCTCGCGTTGGTCGCCGCATACGCCGCGTAGTCCTGCACCCGGGTGGGCCAGATCGAAAACAGCACGCTTTTCTGCCCGTCCAGGCTCGCCATCACCGGCACGAACTTCATTCCCAGGCTATTCTCGAACGGCCAATCCGCACACTCCATCGCCCTTGGTGGAGTCGTAGTCGAAGACGCCGCAGTGGTGGAAGCTGAGGGTGTGACGCTCCATTGAGCCGCGAGTGTCCCTATTAAATCGGTCGCTTCATTGGCAGTGAGCCTAGCAAGTGAGTTGGTTGGCAGGGTCACCACCCGCACGGTGTCTTCGTGCCATTCCAGGTCGCCCGGCGTCGCCGGAACTACCGCCACCCCGCAGCTCGCGCACAGGTCGGCCCAGGCGTCCGCCAGGTCCTCCGGCCGCGTGTGCCGGTCGCGCCGCAGTTCTTCATACGCCGGATACAACTCGTCAAAAATCTCCCGGCGCCGGGCCACCGCCGCCGCCCGCCGCTGCGCCTCTTCCCGCAGCCGCAACAGCACGCTACCGCCTGCCGCCGGAGCGGGGGCGGGTTCTTCCGCCGGGATGGCGAGTGAGAACGCTGGCCGAATGGCGCCCGGCGTGCCGCCGAGGATCAACGGGGGAATGGCGTTGCTCTGCACCCAAGGGCGCTGCGAGCGGTCCAGCCCGTATTGGCGGCCCAGTTCGGCCACCCGGGTGCGCAGGCGTTCGACCAACCGTTCGTCCAGGCGCACTTCCCGGCCGTGCTTCTGCGCGGTGCGCAGTTCCTCCAGCCAGGCCCAGGCAAACACGCCGTGGCGCAGGGTCTCCACTTCGCTGGCCTGTTCCCCCTCGTCGCACGAGGCCAGCACGGACCAGCCGCCGGCCTGCGGTTCGGGCGCGGCGCCCACCACGTTGCGCAGGCCGGTCGCGGAGTAGCCCTCGGTCAGTTGGCGCTCGCCCACCCGCAGGTTGCTGCGGCAGGCGTCCACGACCAGTTGCCGCTCGACCCGAGGGCGGGCGGTCACCCGCTTGAGGCGGTCCACGGTCACCGCGTGGTCGAACTCGTCGAGGTCGCGCAGGCGGGCCCCGGGAGTGAGCAGGCAATGGCGGTTCAGGTGGGTAAAGCCGTGGCCGGCGTAGAACAGCAGCAGCAGGCCGCCGCCGGCGCCGGCCAATTCGTCGGCGAGATGCTCCGCGGCGTCGAGCGCGGCATTCTTGGTCAGGGCTTCGCCGTAGAATTCCTCCACGCGGTCGAAGCTGGCGCTTTCGCGCAGGAAGCCTTCGAGGACGCGGGCGTCGCGCTCGGCGTAACGCAGGGGCTGGATGCCCGGATCGCGGTAGCGGTCGGCGGCGAGCAGGAGCGCGTAGCGTTTCATGGAAGAATCAGCCGGCGGAGCGGTCGGCGCGGCGGTTGAGCCAGGCGCCGGCGAGGTTGCCGAGATAGACCATCGGGAGGAACAGGAGGAACGACTGGGTATTGGTCAGGTG
>JBIIUN010000122.1:0-11317 GCA_044339945.1 Kapaibacterium sp. (SeqCode) | reverse complement strand
AGCCAGGTGGTTATGACGAGGTGATCGGCGAGCGCGGCGTGTCGCTTTCCGGCGGGGAACGCCAGCGCCTTGCCATTGCCCGCGCCGTGCTGCGCGACGCCCCGATCCTGATCCTCGACGAAGCCACCAGCGCCCTCGACTCGGAGTCCGAACGGCTGGTCCAGACCGCGCTCGAAGGGCTCATGCGGGGCCGGACGACGCTGTGCATCGCCCATCGGCTTTCCACCATCCAGAAGGCGGACCTCATCGTCGTGATGAACGGCGGCCGCATCGTGGAAACCGGGCGCCACGAGGAGCTGCTCGCCCGCAACGGAGCCTATCGCCGCCTGCATGACATCCAGTTCCAGGCGTGAGTTCCGGCGCGGTGCCTGCCCGCGGCTCGGTCGTTTGCTCCTGGCGGCCGGCCTCGGGTTGGCCGGCCTCGTCCACGTCGCAGCGGCCCTCTTGCCGCACGCCCCGCTGATCCCCACCGAGCAGGAGCTGGCCCGTTTGGCGCGGGTCCGGGCATTGCTGAACTCGAGCACGCCGACGCAGCGCAACCCGGTCCACATCGTCTTCTACGGTCAATCGATCACCCAGGGCCCGTGGTGGCTGGAAGTCGCCGCCGAACTCCGCCGGCTTTACCCGCATGCCAACCTGCGTATCGAGAACCGCGCGATCTCCGGATTCCAGGACTGGGCCCTGACCCGGACCGTGGGGGCGGACCTCGTTCCCATCCAGCCCGACCTGGTCATCTTCCACGCCTACGGCAACGACCGCGGCACGGACTCCCTGTTGGCCCAGTTGCGCGCCCAGACCGTGAGCGAAGTCCTCCTGCAAACGGACCATCCCCACCTGAACGAAGCGCTGGAGGAACAGACCGATCCAAGCATAATCCGGCCGGACGACCACTACGCCTACCGCAATTATGTCCTGCTGCCGCGGCACGCGGACCGGCACGGCGCGTGCCTGGCCCGCATCCGCGATGCGTGGAAGGACTACTGCCGGGCCACCGGCGTGACCCCCTTGTCGTTGCAAACGGATGGCGTCCACCCCAACGCCGATGGCTACCGCCTGATGGCGGAATTCGTCCTCGCCTATCTCCAGCCGGCGCCGCCCACGGTGGACCCGGATGACAATGAAAGGGTCCGTTCCGCGGTGCTCGGCCGCGACATCCAATGGCGGGATGGCATGCTTCAGTGCGACTTCACGGGCAGCACCCTGATGGCCGACCTGCCGGCCCCGCTGAACGGCGAGGTGGAGGTCTGGATCGATGGCCAACGCGCGCCGGCCCATCAGTCACTCTACAGCTTCAGCCGCGTCTCACCGACCCATTTCTCGGAGTGGCCCGCCCTGTCCCAGGTCGGCCGCGGTCCTGCGCTGCTGGAGGAAACGTGGACGTTCACCCCGTTCAACGTGGCCGCCGACGGCATGAACTTCGCCTTCCGGGTTCACGGATCCCTGACGGGATTCGATGGCGAAGGCACCAACACCGCGCGCTTCGTGTCCAATTCGGGCCGGGTGACCATCGAACCGGGCGACCACTGGATTCCGCTGTCGGTTTACTACTCGGGCAGGAAACCGTTGCCGCCCGGCTTTCAAGCCACCTGGCGGGTCGAACGCCGCTTCCTGGATCCGCTGCCCGCGGGCTTGGCTGCCCCGGGCGACCTGCACCCCAGGCTCCGCCTTGTCCAGGGACTGCCCGACGGCCCGCACCGGTTACGCCTCGTGCAACGGGGGGCCGGGCGCCCCAACCTCACCGCCTTGCGCGCCTACAGCCCCGGCGGGAAAGCCTCCCTGCGCGACATATCGACCCTGCCGCCCGCCGACGACCGGCTGCGGATGATCGAGACGCCGGACGGGCCTACGGTCACCTGGCCGGCCTCCTTCTCGGGTTGGGACCTGGTCGCCGCACTGGAACTCGGCGAAATGCCCGACTGGCAGACCGTGCCGCCTCAGGAATTCATCAGTGTCCGCGACCAGCTCCAGTATCGGCCGGCGGAAAATCTTCCGCCCCGTTTCTTCCGGCTTCGAGCGCCGCTGCAGGGAAACTCGTCCTTGCCGACCGCCAAGTAACCCCGGCGAATCCCCCGCGCCCGACGCGACGCGCCTCCTGCTCGTCACCGACCACATCCGCAACAAGCTGTCGCAGGTCCTCCACCGGCCCGGGGTCTATCTGCACAAGGACCGTTTCGGCTCGGTGATCTGCGTGGGCAAGGGCTCCGCGACGGCCGCTTGCTGAAACCGACACCAACAGCCTATCCTCCTGCCATGCTCGAACGGATCGTCACCAACCCGGAAGTGTGTAACGGCCGGCCGGTGATCGCGGGAACCCGCATCGCCGCCCAGACCATCTTTGAGTTCCTCGCCGCCGGGGACTCGATCGACGACATTCTCGAAGAGTATCCCACGCTCACCCGCGCCGACGTGCTGGCCTGCTTCGACTACGCCTCCCGGCTGCTGGGTAACCGCGTCGAAACCCTGGCCCTGTCGTGAACGGCTACCTGGTGGACGAGAATCTGCCGACGCGGCTCCGCTTTGTGCCCAGTCTGCCGCTGATCCATGCGACCGCGCTCGGTCCTCAGCCGACGGATTCCGAAGTCTGGGAACACGCCCGGATCAACGATCTCGTGATCGTGACCAAGGACGCGGACTTCTCTCATCGCATCCTGACCACCGCCCCGCCACCCCGGGTCGTCCACCTGCGGTTCGGCAATCTTCGACGAAGCGAGTTTCACGAACTGCTGGCCCGAGTGTGGCCCCGGATCGAAGCACTTTCCCACACCCACAAGCTGGTCAACGTCGAGCACGACCGGATCGTCGCGGTCGCTTGAACGGCCGCCATGCCCGTCACCGACCACATCCGCAACAAGCTGTCGCAGGTCCCCCACCGGCCGGGGGTTTACCTGCACAAGGACCGCTTCGGCTCAGTGATCTACGTGGGCAAGGCGCGCGACCTCCGCAAGCGGGTGTCGCAGTATTTCCATCCGTCACGCCGGCTGGGCTGGGACCTCAAGTTCAACGCCCTCGTGGACGCCATCCACGACTTCGACTGGCACGTCGTTAAGTCGGAGCCCGAGTCGCTCCTGCTCGAGGGCAAACTCATCAAGGAGTTCCACCCGCGCTTCAACGTCGACTTCCGCGACGACAAGCGGTTCCTGCTGCTCAAGGTCAACCTCAACGACCCGATCCCGCGCTTCACCCTCACCCGCCTCCGAAAGGACGACGGCTGCGTCTATTTCGGTCCGTTCGCCCACAGCGGTTCGGTGCGCCGGGCGGTGACGCTCATGCGGCGGAAGTTCCACCTGCGCGGCTGCCGGCCGCTCACGCCCAACGAGAGCGACTACAAGCATTGCCTCTACGGCAACCTCAAGCACTGCACCGCGCCCTGCATCGGCAACGTCACCCGCGAGCAGTATCTCGAGCAGGTGAAGGCCGGCATCGAATTCCTCCAGGGCCAGACCGACGAACTGCGGGGCGAGTTGGAAGCGGAGATGAAGAAGGCCGCCGCCGCGCTGGAGTTCGAACGTGCCGCCCAGTTGCGCGACGCGCTGGAGGACATGAAGCGCACCGTGCAGAAGACGGAGAAGTTCGAACGAATCCCCTACAAGTTGCCCGTCGCGATCAACCCCGAGTCGGACCTCCGCGAGCTGGCCCGGGTGCTCAACTTGCCCGCCCCGCCGGCGCGCATCGAGGGCTTCGACATCTCGAACATCAGCGGCACCTTCATGGTAGCCTCGATGGTCAGCTTTTGGCACGCGCGCCCCGACCGGGCGAACTACCGCCGCTTCCGAATGAAGACCGTCACCGAGCAGAACGACTTCGCCTGCATGGCGGAGACGATCCGGCGCCGCTATTCACGCCTCCTGAAGGAAGTGCGCAGTGGCCGGCCGGAAACAGGCGGCAACGACGGCGGTGAGGCGAGTCCGCCGGACCTCCAGCGCGCCGTGGATGACGTGAGCCGGGTGATGCGGGGCGGCGAAGTCCACGTGAGCACCGACGTGGCTGCGATTCGGGCCAGTTCCGAATTCCAGGCGCCGGATTCCGAGTCGACGGAAGCCCCGTGGGTCCCCAAACCTTCCGTCAAACCCAACTTGCCCGACCTAATCCTGATCGACGGCGGCAAGGGCCAGCTCAACGCGGCCTGTGAGGAATTGGCCAAGCTGGGACTCAGCCACATTCCCATCATCGGCCTGGCCAAGGAGAACGAGGAAATCCACCGCCCCGGCGAGCGGGACCCGCTGATCCTCGGGCTCGATCATCAGGCGGTGAAGCTGCTCCAGCGCGTGCGCGACGAGTCGCATCGTTTCGCCAACACCTACAACGCCCAGCTCCGCCTCAAGAAGATCAGCGAGAGCGTGCTCGACGAGTTCCCCGGCATCGGTGACACCCGGAAACAAGCCCTGCTCAAACGCTTCGGCTCGCTGCAACGGCTGCGCCTCGCCCGCATCGAGGAGATCGAGCAGGTGCCCGGCTTCGGCGGCACGATGGCGAGTGAGCTGAAGCGTTTCCTGGAAGCGCGGGAGCAGCGAAAGCCGGGCGCGGACTAGGCGGCCAGCGGCAGAATCCGCCGGGCTCCAGTTCAAGCGCGGCCCGCTCGGTGCCGATACCATGATCGGACTACCCAACCGTTATGCGCTGTTTGTCATCTTCGGCCCAATGGATCGCCCTCGCCCTCGGTGCCGCCGTCGTCTGCCCGCCCACTTGCGCGGGCGCCGACCGGCAGGATCACAACGGTCACCTGTGGCTGGGCTACATGGGCGACCACCCGGTCGCCGGCGGTCCCTGGGGCGTGCATCTGGAAACGCAGGTGCGCCTCGCCGACTACGGCCGCGGCTGGCAGCAATTGCTCATCCGGCCGGGCGTCAACTACACGCTCAACGACCAGGTCGCCTTCAGCGGCGGCTACTGCTACGTGGAGACCTACACCTACGGCGACTTCCCCGCCGCGGACAACTTTCCCGAGCACCGCGTCTGGGAACAGGTCACGGTCACCGTGCCTTGGTTGGGCTTGGATTGGGTAAACCGGTTCCGGCTCGAACAGCGGAACATCGGTGAACTCGCGCCTCAACCGGGCGGCGGTTTCGGGGTGGCCCGCTATCGCTACGAAAACCGGATCCGTTACCAGCTACGGACCACCGTGCCGTTCGGCGAATCCGGCCGGAACTACGGCGTCGCCTGGAACGAAGTCTTCCTGAATTTCGGCGAGAACGTCGTCGGCAACACGTTCGACCAGAACCGCGCGTTCCTCGGCCTCGGCCGCAAGTTGGGCTCCACCTTCAAGCTGGAGGCCGGCTTCCTCGAACAAACCCTGCAACGCCGGGGCGGCCGTATCTGGGAACACAACCACACGCTGGTGCTTTACCTGAGTTCCAAGGCGCCGTTGGGTTCGGCCCAGCCCTGAATCGGGTCAGGCCAATTGGGCATTCGCCAGAATCCACTCCGCGGCCGCCGGCAGGTCGTCCACGATCACGGCCCGGGCCAGGCGCTGGCCCTCGGTGCGTTCCGTGCTGGCGCCATAGCCGGTGCGAACCAGCAGGCTGCTCGCGCAGCCGGCGTTCCAGCCGGTTTCCACGTCGATGAACTTGTCGCCGACCATGTAGCTCCGCGCGAGGTCCACGCCGAATTCGTCCCGGGCCGCGAACAGCGACTGCGGCGAAGGTTTCCGGTTCCGGCTCGGCTGTTCGGGCGCCTCGGGCGAGAAGTAGATCTTGTCGAAGCTCACGCCGAACGGAGCCAGCAATTCCAGCATCCGGGCGTTGACCGCGTGCATGTCGGCCTCGGTGTAATAGCCCCGGCCGATGCCCGACTGGTTGGTCACGATGAACAGGCGGAACCCGGCATCGAGCAGCCGCCGCAACGCCGGACCGACCCCGGGGATCAGTTCAAACTGCTCCGGCCGGGACAGATAATGGCGGTCCACGTTGATGGTGCCGTCGCGGTCGAGGAAGACGGCTTTCGTTGCGCGTTGCATCGTTGGTTCCAGCCTACGGCAATCCCCCGCCCGAGGGCGAGTCGCCGACTAGGGTTTCAACTCACCCGCAGCCAGACCGTCTTGAGGTAGGCGGGTTCGTCGCGGCTCACCGGGAAGTCCGGCGGCTGCGGCACGTAGTGCTCCTGCTCGATCCGACGGCCCACGGCGGCGACGGCTTGCCGCACCTGACCGAGGAATTGTTCCGGCTCCAGCCGGGCGGCGTTCGTCGAGGCGAAGAGGACCCCGCCCGGGCGCAATAGCGGCAACGTCGTCGAAACCAGCGCCCCGTAATCGGCTTCGGCGCGGAAATCGCCGCGTTCCTTCGAGCGCGAGAACGTTGGCGGATCCAGCAGCACGGCGTCGAACTGGCGTCCCTTCTTGGCCAGCCGCCGCAGCCAGTCGAATACGTCGCCGAAGATGAAGTCGTGCGCGGCCGGGTCCACGCCGTTCAGGACGAAGTTGCGCCGCCCCCAGTCGAGGTATTTGCGCGACAGGTCGAGGCTGGTCGCCCGCGCGCCGCCCAAGGCCGCGCAGACGCTGAAGGCGCAGGTGTAGGCAAAGCAGTTGAGCACTTCGCAGCCGGCCGGACCGTTGGGAAACAGCGGGAACCCGGCGGCCACGTGGTTGACCAGCAACCGGCGACGGTTGTCGCGCTGATCGAGGAACAGGCCATAGGAATAGCCTTCGGCAAAGCTCAGTTCGTAGGCGACGCCGTTCTCGCGCACGCTGAATCGCTCGGGCGCCGCCTCGCCGCGCAACCACTGCGGGGAGGTTTCCGCGACGGTCTTGCCGCGGACATGCCGCGACAATCGCTTGAGGTAAATGCCTCGGGTGCTGACCGCTGCCCATCGTTCCGCCATCGCCGCCGTCAGGTCGAAATCGGTCTGGATCAGATCGAAGCCGCCGAGGCGATCCAGATAAACTCCGACCTCCCCATCCGCCGCCCCGTGGATGGCCCGCCACGCGTCGGTCTCGGCCGGCGCGACGATCGCGGAACGAAGGCCGTTGATCGCCGACAACCACGGCTCCGCCCCAACGGCAAAGAGGTCGGCGGAACCCAGTTCGAGGTCGGCGCCGGTGACGGGATGACGAAAGCGGATGGCCGCCGAATGCAGGTGAACGCGGCCCGCAGGAGTCCCGCCGTAGAGTTCGTCACCCAACAGCGGACACCCCAAGTGCGCGGCATGAACCCGGATCTGATGGGTCCGCCCCGTGACCGGCTTCGCTTCCAACCAAGTCAGGCCACCGGCCCGGCGACGCACCCGAAAGCGGGTTTCCGCGCGTTCGCCGCCCGCCGCCAACGGCCGTGCCACATACCGGTCTCCCGTGCGCACGATGGCGGTTTCGGTCGTCCATTCCTCCGCCGGCACCGGCCGGTCGGTCACCAGCACGTAGGTCTTGTCCACGGTGCGGGCGGTGAATTGCTCCGTCAGCGATCGGTTCGCCGCCGGCGTCTTGCCAAAGACCAGCAGGCCGCTGGTTTCCTTGTCGAGCCGGTGCAGAATCGCGAGGGATGCCCAACGCGGTTCCCGATGACGCAGCCATTCGTAGATGCCCTCGCCGGCATACGGCGACGGGGCGTGCGTGTTCCAGCCCGCCGGTTTGTCCACCACCAGCAGGTCGTCATCTTCGAACACCACGCAGGGCGGCAGCGCGCACCCAGGACCGGCGCCGGACTCGGCTCCCGTCCCGCTCACGTGAACTGCCACTGGTTGGTCACCACCGCGTAGATGCTGATGATCAGGTTCGTGATGGCGTGGGCCAGCATGGCGTCGCCCAGCCGCGACTTCCGCAACACCAGCCACTGGTAGGCCGCGCCGCAAAGCACGCCCTGGATCCAATGGTCGCCGTGGGCGATGCCGAACATGACGCTGGTGAGCGCGAAGGCGCCCGCATGGAAACGGTTGAGGGCGACCTCGGTGAAGTTGGGACTGATGACGTAGCGATAGACAAAGCCACGGTAGAAGATCTCCTCGATCGCCGGAACCACCAGGGAACGTCCCAGCGTGCGGATGGCGAAGAAACCCCAACCCAGCGCCGGGTTGCCGGCGAAGTAGGCGACTGGGTTCCACACGTCCTCCGGCTTGGCGGCCTCCTTGGCCTTCGAAAAGAGTTCCCACGGCAGTTTGACCGGCGGAATCCCGAGCCAGACCACCGCGATCACGATGCCGACGACAACCGCCTCCCAACTGACGGCCCATTTCATTTCCGGCAACCGGTCGCGCAGCCACCAGAGCACCCCGGCGGCGGCAACCGTCTTGGCGGCGTAGAGCCAGTATTCCGCCCCGGGGAACACCGTGGCCGGGATCAGCATGAACAGGAGGAAGACCGCGAACGGCAGGATCCGCGGAACCTCCGGCAGTTCGAGCAAGGGCTTCTTCTCCGGCGGGGCGGCGGGTGCGTCAGGCATGCGGCGAGTGTCAAAACCCCGCCGGCCGCCGCAAGGCCGAACTGATTCCCGGGCGCCGCCGGAGCCCAAAAACAGGCCTCGCCCGTCGATCCATCGCGGCACTTGCCTTTTCCCCACCCCGCTCGCATCGTCCGCGCCGCTTTACAGCTAGCCAAACCCCGCCTCGGCGGGGCCTTTTTATCCTATGAGTGATACGCAGGACCTGTCTCTGGATCTGGAGAAGGCATTTTTGCCTTCGTGGGCGCAACAGCCCGCCGACCAGAATCGCTTCGCCAACTACAGCGGCAACGAAGGTGCCGACCGCGGTGACCGCCGTGGCGGTCGCGGCGGCTTCGGTGACCGTCCGCCGCGCCGGGATGGTCCCGGCGGCCCGGGCCGCGGTGGCCCCCGCCCCGGCGGCTTTGGTAGTCCGCGTCCGGGTGGCTTCGGCGGTGGTCCCGGTGGTCCGCGCCGTGATTTCCGTGGTCCTCGTCCGGGCGGTCCTGCCGGCCCGGGTGCTCCCGGTGGCGAAGGCCAGGGCCTGAAGTGGGATCCAACCGCCGGCGGTGGCCGGCCGCCGTTCCGTGGCGGACGCCGGGATGATCGCCGTGATCAGCCGGAACCGTTGCCGCCGATCGACGTTGAGATGCGTCCTGATCCCGCCGGCGTGGTTTCGCTGGCCCGCCAGATCAAGCTGAGCGGCCGCGCCTACCCGTTGCTGGAGGTGGCCGGACTCGTGATCCAGAAGCCTGACCGCTACGAGATCACCTTCCGCCCGATGCGCGACAAGGAAGGCAATACCGGCGTCCAGTTCTTCGTGTGCTCGCTGGATGACAGCATCTGGCTCAGCGAGGGCGAAGCCATCCGGCACGCGCTCAAGGCCCACTTCGACACCTTTTACCAAGTCGAGAAGACGCCGTGCGACCCGCCGAAGGGTGTCTGGACGCTCGTCGCCCAGTTCGACGAGATCATCCTCGGTCCGCCGAACTACCACGGCTACCAGGAGAAGCTCCGCGAAATCCACGCGCAACGCGCCCCGCGCCTGCCGTTCGAGGTCTTCAAGAGCAAGGTCCGCATGGTGAAGGACGAGGCGGCCGTGAAGGGCTGGCTCGAAGGCCAAAGCTCCAAGCAACAGTTCGTCGCGCTGAACGTCGAGGAAGCGCAGACCCTGCACTCGATGGCCGCCGTCGAGGAACACTTCCGCGCGAAGCACGCGCCGAACGTGATCAAGGCCACCGATTCCTGGTCGCTCAATCGCCAGCCCAACGCCCCGCGCCTGCCCGAGCCGCTGACCCGCGTGCTCCGCGTGAGCTTGGAACGGGAACGCCGCTTCCCGATCCGCACGATGACCGCCCTCAGCGGCGCCTTCGCGCACGCCGGGTTGCAGTTCTTCAAGCGCGACAAGACCGCGGTGCACGTCGCCGTCGCCCGGCCGCATTACCTCGACCTCGAGAACACGCTCGTCCAGCCGGGCATCAAGCGGATCATCGAGTTCGTCAACACGACTCAGGGGCCGACCCGCAAGAAGCTGCTCGCGGCCCTCGCGCCGGCGCCCGTGGAGGCAATCGCCCCCGCGCCAGTCGCCGAGACCGCGGCCACCGTGGAACCGAAGGATGGTCCCGCGCCCGAAACGGCCGCTGCCCCGGTCGCCGAAGCTCCGGCTGCGCCCGCAGCCGAGGCCGCTCCGGCCGTGCCGCAGACCACCGCCGCCCAGCAGGCGGTGCTGAGCGATCTGCACTGGCTCGTGCACCAGGGTCACGTCATCGAGTTCGCCAGCGGCCTGCTCGAGACCGCCAAGAAGCCCCAGCCCAAGCCTGAGGTTCCGGCCGCGCCGGCCAAGCCGAAGGAGCCGCGCGTCGAGAAGCCCCGCAAGGAACGCCCCCTCACCAAGCAGGGTCGTTACGTTTCGGACAACTGCGGCCTGTTGCCCGTGCCGGCTCCCAATGTGGCCTTGATCGGCCTGTAATCCGGCCCGTCTTTTCACCCGCCGCGTCCCACCCGGGACGCGGCTTTTTGTTTTCACCCGCAGTTTGCCGCTGACGGCGCGCGGCGTAGTCTGTTGGCGACCGATGAAACGATTTCTTCTCCCCGGCTTCATCCTGGGACTGCTTTCCCTGCTGTGCGGTTGCTCGCCCGCCCAGCCTCCCGGCGCAACGTCCCCCGCCCCGGGTTCGCCCGCGGACGCCAACATCACCAACTACACCGTCCGGGGCGTCGTGATCGGACTCGGCGAGGACGGCAAGTCGGTGAAGGTGAAGCACGAGGAGATTCCCGGCTACATGATGGCCATGACCATGCCGTTTGAGGCCCGGCCCACGAACGAGCTCACCGGCCTGATGCGCGGGGACCAGATCGAGTTTCGCATGCGCGTCACCGAGACCGACGGCTGGATCGACCAGATCCGGATTCTCGGCACGACCAAGACCGAACCCACCAACGCGGTGAACGACATCAAGGTCATCCCCGACGTGCCGGAACTGAAGGCCGGCGACCTGGTGCCCAACTACACCTACACCAACGAACTCGGCCGGGTGATCCACCTCGCCGACTACCGCGGCCAGGCGCTGGCGATCACGTTCATCTTCACTCGCTGCCCCTTCCCCACGTTCTGCCCGCGCATGACCGAACAGTTCGGCAAGGTCAGCAAAATCCTCAAGAGCGCCCCCGACGCCCCGTCGAACTGGCGCCTGCTCTCGCTGTCGTTCGACCCCGAATTCGACACGGCCGTCACGCTGTTGGCCTACGGCCAGCGGCACCAATACGATCCCGCCCGCTGGAGCCTCGCCACGGGTTCGTTCAATCAGATCGAACGCCTCACCGGCCACTTCGGCCTCTACTTCGGCCGCAACGTCCCCATCGCCCAGCAGAATCACAACCTGCGCACCGTCGTCCTCGATACCCAGGGCCGGGTGCACGAGATCTTCGTTGGCAACGAGTGGACCGCCGAGGAACTGGCCACATCCCTCCGCGCCGCC
>JBIIUN010000132.1:0-10933 GCA_044339945.1 Kapaibacterium sp. (SeqCode) | reverse complement strand
TCAAGTAGGCCAACCGTGGATTTGCCCCGCGTCATCGTGTTCCTGCGGGCGCCCGAGTTGGGCCGGGTAAAATCGCGGCTGGCGGCGACCGTCGGCCCGATACAGGCGTTGGCGATCTACCGTGAACTGCTGGACATCACGCTGACCACCCTCCGAACCCACCCGAAGGTCGAACTTCGCGTGACGCCGGACACCGCCGCCACCGGCTGGGAACCGTTGCTTCAGCCAGAATGGCGACGGACACCCCAAGGCGCCGGCGATCTCGGCGAACGTCTGCAACGGGCCGTTCAGGAAGCCTTTGCCAGGGAACCAACGCCCGTCGTCCTGATCGGCTGCGACTGCCCCGAACTGACCGAGGACGACTTGATCGAGGCTGGCAGATTGCTTGCGACCCGGGACGTCGTGTTCGGGCCGGCAACCGACGGCGGTTACTGGCTGATCGGACTGAAGCGGCCCGTGCCGGCATTGTTCCGGGGGATCTCCTGGGGCACTTCACGGGTGTTGGACCAGAGCCTGGACATCGCGCAGCGGCTGGGACTCAACTGGGGCCTCCTTCGCGAACTTGCCGACATCGACACCGAGGCGGATTGGCGAGCTTGGCAGGCACGAAGCCAGTGGGGAGCACTCGGTCCAAAACCACCACGCTCTTCCGCCGCATCCGCCGCCTGATTTGCTTTGGCCCAGGCCCGTCCGGGCAAGGGGGAAAGACCTGGGAATCCGGCGAACGGACGGCCGCGACACCGCTGGCGACAACCGGGGCGGGCGTCTTGGCCGCGACGGCAAGTTCTTGCGCGCTTTCGGGCGGGCGGGCTCCAATTCGGGCGAATTCAGCTATCCCAATGACGTGCGTGTGAACCCCGCCGGTAACCAGTTCATCTGCGAATTCGGCAACAGCCGGATCGCCGTGCTCGACGCGCAGGACCAGGTGCCCGAGGTCATCGGCAACGCAGGCGCCGCGCCGGGCAGTTTCGCGAACCCGTGGGCGATCTGCTTCGACTCCCGGGGCAACCTCTGCGTCGCCGACTCGCAGAATCACCGGGTGCAGAAGTTGGTTAGGAGGGCGGCGAAATGACGGAAAAAGTGCGGTTCAGCGTGAGCCGGGTATGTGTCGCCGCATCATTCGTGATGGCATTCACCAGCGGCATGATTCTTTGCGCCTGTCCAGGGTGGCCGGCCATCGGCGTCGGCTTAGCAATTGCCGCGCTCTGGCTGCGCAAAGGGCGTGAACCGCTTGGTTCAATGCTAGCCTTGTTTGCGAGCCTTGTGATGACGGGTATGCATACTTGGGAGGAGTTTTCACTACCAGGGTCTCGCTCCGCCCGTAGCCGCGCCGCCCGCGCGGAACATGCGCGCCAGCGGAACGCAACGAACCTGACAGCAAGAGCAACGAATGCGTCTTCTCCCGGTCCAACTACAATGACCAACCAGAATCGATGACGCGAACGACGCCAGGCGCCTGCTCCGCCTCCGGGGCGCCCACCTCACCCCGGCCCTCTCCCCCCGCTTGGGCGGGCGGAGAGGGAGTCGTTTACGGCGCTCGGCGACTCCGCCTGTCCCGCGCTTCGATTCAACCCACCACCACGCTGTCCTCGTCGGTCCGGCCAGTGGAGTCGTCGATTCGGAGCGGCTGCCTCCCTTTCCGCGGGGGGACGGTCGGGGTCAGGGCGGGCCAACTTCCGCTCTCCCAGCCTTGCCGCGGGCGATGAACTTCGCAGAGTCCTCCCGCACTACGCCGCCATGAACTTCCAGTTCACCCATCCGCTCTGGCTCCTGCTGCTGCTTCCCGCGGCGGCGTGGACCGGTTGGCTGGCCTGGAAGTCCGACGCCTCGCTCACGTCGTGGCGCCGGTGGGCGTCGTCGGCGCTCCGCTTCGTCATCCTGCTGCTACTGATCTGCGCCATCGCCGGCATCCAGTGGAAACGGCCGCAGGAGGGCATGAACGTCTTCTTCGTGCTCGACCGGTCGGACTCCGTGCCGTCGGCCCAGCAGGAGCAGGCACGCGAAATGGCGAACGCCTGGGCCAAGAACAAGAAGGAGGCCGACAAGGCGGGCTTCCTGATCTTCGGCACCGACGCGGCGTTGGAAACCACCGCCACGTCCATCGCGGAAGCCGAGAAGATCCAGGCCGTCGTCGAAAGCCAGCGCACCGACATCGCGGGTGCGGTCCGGCTCGGCACGGCGGCATTTCCCGAGACGGGCCAGAAGAAGCTCGTCCTCTTTTCCGACGGCAACGAGAACATCGGCGACTCGATGTCCGCGCTGATTGCCGCCAAGCCGCTCGGGGTCACGCTCGACGTCGTGGCGCTCGGCTCGTCCCGCAGCGGTGACGTATCGGTCCAGAAGCTCGGCCTCCCCGCGAACATCAAGAAGGGCCAGACGTTCGAGGCGAAGATCTTCGCCAACTCCGACAAGGCGCAGCCCGCGACCGTGCGCCTGTTCCGCAACGACCAGTTGCTCGGCGAGCAGAAGGTGCAGCTCGAGGCCGGCAAGAACCTGTTCACCTTTCCCCAGACGCTCGCGGACCCCGGCTTCTACGGCTACAACGTCCAGGTCGAGGTCGCCGGCGACACGGTCGCGCAGAACAACAAGGCGAGCAGCTTCGTGAATGTCCGCGGCGATCCCCGCGTGCTCATCGTCAGCAGCGATCCCGAGGCCGACCGCACGCTCGCCGCGGCGCTCCGCACGGCCAAGCTCGACGTGAAGGTCGTGGACGAACGCAGCGCGCCGGGTTCGCTCGGCGAACTCCAGAGCTACGACGAGGTCATTCTCTGCAACGTGGCCGCCGGCGACCTCGGCCAGGACCGGATGCGCCTGCTCGAAAGCGCCGTGCGCGACTTCGGCATCGGGCTCGTGGCCGTGGGCGGCGACAATGCCTTCGCCGCCGGCGGTTACCGCAACACCCCGCTCGAGGCCGCCCTGCCGCTCGACATGGAGCTGAGTTCCAAGAAGGTCCTGCCCAAGGGCGCGCTCGGCCTCGTCATGCACGGCATGGAGTTCGCCAACGGCAACCAGGTCGCCCGCGACATCGCCATCGCGTCGCTCGACGCGCTCGGCCCGCAGGACGAGATGGGCTGCTACCTCTGGGATGGCACAACGCGCGCCCTGTTCGACCTCCAGCCCGTCGGCGACAAGAAGAAGCTCGCCACCGCGCTGGCCGGCATGAACCAGGGCGACATGCCCGACTTCCAGGCGCCGATGCAGTCGGCCTACAACGATCTCCGGAAGTCCGGCGCCAACCTGAAGCACATGATCGTCTTCAGCGACGGCGATCCCGGCGCGCCCACCGACGCGCTGATGAAGGACATCGTCGGCGCAAAGATCACCGTCACCACCGTCATGATCGGCGGCCACGTCGCGCCGGCCACGATGGAGCGCATGGCAGCGCAGGGCGGCGGGCGGTTCTACGACGTCAAATCCGCGGCCCAGCTTCCGCAGATTTTCATCAAGGAAGCCGCGGTCATCCTCAAGTCGGCGATCTTCGAGGAGCCCTTCCGGCCGCAGCTCGCCGTCAGCACGGAACTCGTCCGTGGCATCGGCGCCGGCGAGTTTCCCACGCTGCGCGGCTACGTTTCCAGCAGCACCAAACCCCGCGCGGAAGTCCCGCTGCTCAGCGAAAAGGGCGACCCGCTGCTCGCCCACTGGCAGTTCGGCCTGGGACGCTCCGTCGCCTTCACCAGCGACGCGCGGCCCAAGTGGGCGCAGGACTGGCTCGGGTGGAGCAAGTATCAGCAGTTCTGGTCGCAGGTCGCCAACTGGGCGCTCCGCCGCGTGGACACCGCCGATTTCAACACCGAGGTCAGCGTCGAGAACGGCCAGGGCGTCATCTCCGTGGAGGCGCTGGATGCCGAGGGCAACTTCCGCAACTTCCTCACGCTCCAGACCGCCGTCGTCAGCCCCAAGGGCGAGCGCGTGCTCGTGAACCTCGAACAGGCCGGACCCGGCCGTTACGAGGCGAAGTTCCCCACCAAGGAAGTCGGCGCCTACCTGCTGAACCTGATGGAGCTGAAGGACGGCCAGCTCGTCGGCGCGCAGGTGCTCGGCGCCAGCGTGAACTACTCGCCCGAGTTCAACGCCACCGAGCCCAACCTGAATCTGCTCCAGCGCCTCGCCGAGGCCGGCGGCGGCAAGCTGCTCAATCCCGACCTCGACAACCCGTTCCTGCTCGGCCGCAAGAAGACCTTCCAGCCGCGCGACCTCTGGGAAGCCCTGCTCAAGTGGTTCATCGTGCTCTTCGTGCTCGATGTGGCCGTGCGCCGCGTGGACATCGACCGCGAGGAATGGGGCAAGTGGCTGACCAAGCTGAAACGCCGGCTCGGCTTCGGCGACGCCGAACGCGCCACCGCCGCCCAGGAATCCCTCGGCTCGCTGCTCGCCACCAAGGAACGCGTCCGCGGCCAGAAAACCGCCGCCGGCAGCGGCGCGCCCGTCGCCAGTCAGGCGAGCGCCGACCTCTTCAAGCCCAAGCAGGCACCGATGTCGCCGGCGACTGGAGGTGAAGCGGGAACGGGCGAAGCGGGCGGTTCCACCACCGCCGAAACGCCTGCCGAACCCGCGAAGCAGACCAGCGCGACGAGCCGGTTGCTGGAGGCAAAGCGCCGAGCGCAGCGGAAGAAGTAGCTATGCTCAAACCGACATCAGCCCACCGCAAGAGGCTCGCTCTGCTCGTTTGTGTGATGCTGCCGATTGCGGTTAGCTCGATGTTCGTTGGATGCCAAAGCACTGGAACCTTGGTCCGACGGCAGTCCCTATCGGAGCAGGGACGCAAATGGAGCGAATCCTTCAAAGCCCGTGCCGGGAAAAACCGCACCACTGCGTGGGAACGGATGATTCCTGCGCTCACGAACGCTTTGGCCATAACGCCCCGAACGCGGGTCGCCCTGGATGCATTCTTCCTAGATTGGCTTGGCGCTCCCGACCCGACGGCCCTTGCACGTAATGAAGGTCACACGCTGTTCCCCGGGACCACTCAGAAAACCCAAGGAAACGTTCTGGCCTGGCAACTCCGGCAGGACGGAAACCTTTTCGAAGACCTCATTGTCGATTTTCGCGATCCTCCGGCTCTCAAGATCACGACCACAATCACCGTTGAACCTGAACCCGACAACGGGCCGCATTCCCGTATCACTGCGGCCGAACGCCAAGTTGCAGCTGAATTGGATGCCACCGAGATCAACCTCAGCGGTGGCTCGGAAGACGGCCGGAAGGCAAAACCGGGTTACTGTGTCACGCTTGAACATGACCAGATCAACGCGGACAACCTCAGAAAGGCACGGAGCTTGTCCACTCTTGTTTGCCTAGTGCTAAGCGGGAAGGTGTGCACCGATGCGACAATCGCCGTGTTCAAGGACCATTCCTATCTCGCCCAAATTGAGCTCAATGACACCGGGGTAACCTACGAAGGGTTGCTGCAACTGCGCAGCATTAAAGCACTGCGATCCCTGCGAATAAGCTCGCAAAGCATTTCCAAAGATTCGCTGGCGGCACTCAAGCGAAGGCTCCCGAAGTGCGACGTTGAGCTAGAGTCCCAATAGCCACTCGCAACTCACGCTGGCCAAGTGTGAGCGCACGCTTCGCGGCTTGCCGCCGCTTTTCGCGACCCCGCGCCAGTTCAAACCAAAACGCCCACCCATACCCCGCGCCCGGCCAAAGCGGCAGCTTCGCTCCGCTCCGCAGCCGCACTCCAGGACGCTGTCGCGTTCATCGGAGCCCAAGTTCTTCAGCCGCGGAGTGCCCCCATTCAACTTCCCGCATCGGCCGGGTGCGGGGCGGCGGCAAAGCCAATCCCTGCGGACTCCCGCTCCCGGGAACGAACTTGCCCGGGCGGCCCCGCTCAGAATTCCGCGCCGTCAGCGGACCCCAATCCTTGTCAGCCGACTTTTCAGGCATTCCCTCGGTTCGGAAATCTCGACTCGGAACCCCGCCATGGTCTTCTTGCACGTAGTCATTGGGCGTTGCCGCTCGGCGAGGTTGGCCCGCAACGATGCCGCAGGCCACGCACAGCCCCCGATTCACATCACCATCCGGAAAGAATGATTCCATGCCCGAGTTCCGCACCTCATCGGCCAAGCCTGCCATGAATACCATGCTGGCCCTCGCGCCGATGCAGGACGTGACGGACCTGCCGTTCTGGCGCGTCCTGCGGGCGCGCGGCGGGCCCGACGTTTACTGGACGGAGTATTTCCGCGTGCATGCGACCTGGCGCCCCGAGAAGTGGATCCTGCGCAGCCTGGTGGAAAACGACACCGGCAAGCCGGCGATGGCCCAACTGATCGGCAATGACGTCCCCGCGCTCGTCCGGGCGGCCAAGGAATTGCAGCAGTATGAGGTCGCCGGCATCGATCTGAACCTCGGTTGTCCGGCTCCGGTTGTGTATCGGAAGTGCGCGGGAGGCGGCCTGCTGCGGGAACCGCAACGGGTCGACGCCATCTTGGGCGCCCTCCGTGAGGCCGTCACCAAGCCGGGGGTGAAGTTTTCGGTCAAGACCCGCATCGGCTTCGACGACCCGGCCGTGTTTGACGAGTTCCTGCCCATCTTTGCGCGCCATTCGCTGGACTTGCTCACCGTTCACGGGCGGACGGTGGCCGAGATGTATCGGACCGAGGTGCACTACGACTTCATTCGCAAGGCGGTTGAAGCCATGCCTTGTCCGGTGCTCGCGAACGGCAATGTCTACTCGCCCCAACGGGCGGACGACGTGCTGAAGTGGACCGGCGCCGCCGGGCTGATGATCGGGCGCGGCTGCATCCGCAATCCATGGCTGTTCGAACAGATCCGGGACCATCTGGCTGGCCGACCGGTGCGACTCCCAACCGGCCACGAAGTGTTCGCCTACATCGAGGAACTTTGGACCGCCACCGAGCCGCCGAACTCGAAGGAACGCCTGCAGGTCGAAACGATGAAGCGATACCTGAACTTCATCGGGCAGGGTGTCGGCACAACCGCCGACCAGGCCGCACGATTTCTCTTCAGTATCCGCCGCGCCACCAGCCGGGATGAGTTTTTCCGCATTTGCCGGGAATTTGTCGATCACGACGAACCGATGCCGCTGGTGCCGCACCCTTCGGTTACGGCCGCAAGGAACGAGGAGCCACACCCTCCAATCCCGTGATTTGAGTGACGTCAGGCCAACCTGATCCGGCTTCATTTCTCGTGATTTCCCTTCCGGCAACCGGCTGCCCGGATTTCAATCCGGGCGTCACATGGAACCGCTGCTGAAGCTCCTTGCCTCGAATGCATCCCTCGCGCCGTCGGAGATGGCGGCGATGCTCAACCTCACGGAATCCGAAGTTCGCGACCGATTGCGGGAACTGTCGGCCAGCCAAGTCGTGCTGGGCTACCGGGCGGTCCTCAACGAGGAGAAACTGGGCCGAGACTTGGTCCGCGCCGTCATCGAGGTGCGCATCACCCCGGAGCGCGGCGGCGGCTTCGACAAATTGGCCGAACGCATCGCAAAGTATGCCGAGGTCCGCTCCTGCCACCTCATGTCCGGCGGCTACGACCTGTTGGTCGAGGTCGAAGGGAGCAATCTGCGGGAAGTCGCCTCGTTCGTTTCCGAGAAGCTCAGCACCATCCAAGGGGTGCTCTCGACCGCGACCCATTTCGTGCTGCGCGCCTACAAGGAACAGGGTGTCCTCATGAAGCGTGAGGCGTCCGAGGAACGGCTGCCAGTGACCCCCTGACCCGTCCTTGACCCACAGGACTGCGTCCGCATCTTTGGACCGCGATGCCTCTCCCTGGCTGCAAATTGACCTACCTCGTCGAACCACCGACCGCCTTCATCAAGGTGACCGGCCGGGCGGCGGTTGAGGGTGCCCGCGATTTCAAGGCCTTGGTGGAGCGGTTGCACGGGGAAGGCATTCCCCAGTTTTGCCTCGACCTGTCCGGGTGCCTGCTGATGGACAGCACCTTTTCCGGCGTGCTGGCCGGCTTGGCGTCCCGGCTGGGAGCCCGCACCGCGGACAACTGTCCGCGATTTATCTTGGTCCAACCGAACGAACGGATACGCGACCTGCTGGACAGCTTGGGGGTATTGCCGCTGGTCGAGGTCCTTGAGGCCGGCGCGTCACCGGCGCCGAAGCCGGCCCAACTGGAAGTGCCAACCGGAGGCAGCTCGCGGGAGGAAGTGGCCGAATGCTGCCTTGAGGCCCATCGCCTGCTGATGGCGTTGCGGCCGGAGAATGTGGGCAAATTCCGGGAACTGACCCGCATGTTGGAGAGCCAACTGCAAGCCACCCCCGCGCCGTGAGCCACCCGATACCGTTCGCGTGGATCTCCTGTGTCGGTGAAAAGGGCGGGGCCGAGACCTTGATGATCGAGTGCCACCGGGCCCTGGATCGGTCTCAATTTGAGCCCCACGTCATCCAACTTCGGCCGGGCCCGCTGGAAGGGCTGCTTGCGGAGATCGGCGTCCGCGTCCATGTGCTGCGCGAACACCGGATGCGGCAAGCTCATCGGGTCACCCAAGCCATTGCCCAAATCCGCAGCCTGACGCGTCGGCACGGATTCCGCCTGCTGCACAGCAATGGGTTCCGGGCCCACGTTTACGGCGGTCTGGCGGCCCTCTCGGCCGGCGTGCCGGAGGTTTGGACCGGGCATACGTTTGAGCACCCGGGTTGGTCCACCCGCGCAATCCTCGCGATTCCCACCCGTTACGTGCTGGCCAATTGCCCCCGCACCGCCGACTTCTATCGACCGCGGGTCAACGCACCGGTCGAAGTGATCTGGCCCGGCGTGAATGCCGCGGTGCTGGCGAAAGGCACGCCTCGTCCCGAACTGGCGACGCGATTCGGCCTCCCGGCAAAGGCCCGTTGGGTTTCGATGGGAGCCCGGCTGCAACGCTACAAGGGGCAGATTGAGTTCCTCCGCGCGATTGCCGCGACGGCCAGCCATGACCTCCACGGAGTCATCATCGGCGGGTCCCTCTTTGGACAGGAATCGGACTACGAGCGGGAGCTGAAGAGCCTGGCAAAGCAGCTTGGCATCGCCGACCGCGTCACCTTCACCGGCTTCATTCCGGACGCCGACGTCGCCGGCCTGCTGGCGGCCAGTTACGTGACGATTCATCCCGCTCACGAAGAAGACTTTGGGCTCTCCGTGGCGGAAGCCCAAGCTCTCGGGGTTGCGACGATAGCCTTCGCCGCGGTTGGTCCCGCGGCCATCATCCTCGACGGGGAAACCGGCTGGCTGGCCCCGATTGGCGATCAAGCGTCGCTGAACCGCTTTCTCGCGGAGTCCCTGGCCGATCCGGCTGAAACCGGGCGGCGAGGAAACCGGGCCAAAACGGAGTGCCTCCGCCGATTTGGCATTGATGAACATGTTCGCCGCACCATGGCCGCTTATCGGATGGTTGTGGCAAAAGACGGATGAGAACAGTCTCGACCTCAGGCCCACCCGGCAACTCGACCGAACCCAGTCACTGACCTGACACCGTGCGACTACCCACGATCAGCCCCCTAGCCTCGCCAGCGAGCCAGAAAACGCCCACGGCACCGCATGTGCCCCCGTGGGTGGGCGCGCTCGTTGGCAAGGTTCCCTTGGCGGCGCGCCTGAAGGCGTTGTTTGGCGGGGCCACGGCGGCCAACTGGCTGTTCTTGGCGGCGATCGCGATCGGCTTCTTCCACGGCTGGATCAAATACAAATACACGGGCCTCGTCTCAACCTTTGCCTTCGACCTGCCGCTGACCATGGCACTTGCCCTGGCACTGACGGGCGGGGCCAAGGACTCATGGTTTCCCGCCGACAACCCGGTCGCAACGCAGCTCAAGGCGCTCTGCGGCGTGGCCGTCGCCTACGCCTTGATTCCGATGGGCGTCCCTTTGCTCGCCGCCCTCGCCTCCTTCCGCGCCTGGGTTGTGATCCCGTTGGTCTTTTTGCTCGGGTATCATGTGACCCGAAGCGTCCGGCAGATCGAAATGCTTCTGTTCCTGGTGATGGCCCTTTGCGTGACCACCGTTTACTTCGGGGCGCGACAAACACCGGAAGAAATTCGCGCCATGATGGCGGCCAACCCCGACCTCGCCCGACGCCTGTCTGGGACATTTTTCGCGAACGCCGATGGCAGCGGTGGACTCCGGGCCTTCTCCACTTTTGTCAGCGCCGGCGCCTTCGGCAGCACCTTGTCAACGGGAGGCATCATCGCCTTTGCCTTCATTACGCAGCCCAAGATCAGACCCATCCTGAGGCTGCTTTGCGCGCTCGTGCTGGGTCTTTGTCTCCACGGAATCAATCTTTCCGGGGCGCGCACGGCGATCGCGATGCTGTTGATGGGCATCGTTGCCACTGCCTGGAGCCGGGAGCGCGTATTGGCCTTCGTGGTGATCCCCGGGGCCGCACTTTCCGTTCTCGGGCTGGGAGCCTTGATGGATAGCGCCCGTTTGGAGCGATTTTCCACCCTCCTCAACCCGATAGAATGGTGGGGGCGCCTTTCAATCGTCATCGGGCCGGGATTAACCTCGCTTTCTGACCTTCCGCTTGGGGGTGGGCTGGGCCGGTCAGGGCACGGCGTGCCTTACATCTTCGTGAACATCCTGCCGCCGTGGGATGTGCGGCTGGTCGATGGCGACTTGGGCCGGATTGCGGTGGACTTCGGCATCCCGGGACTTGTTTTCTTCGGGGCCTTGTTCTTCGTGGGCATCCGCGAGTCGGTCCGGTGGATGCTCCGTTTCCGGAATACTTCCCTGCAGATCCTCTCCATTTGTTCCGGCGCGGTGTTTGTAATCGCGGTGGTCAATGTGGGAACTGGATCCCCATTCCTGGGAGTTCCCGGCGGCGCCCTCACGTGGTTCTTCCTAGGGGCCATGAGCCGCCTGGCGAACCTCCACACGCTGCTCGCAAAGACGAATCCCGACGCCGTCTGGTCAGACCCGCGGCTGATTCCCTTCTTTGCATCGGTGTCGGTGCTTGCCCCGGCACCGACTGATGTTCCAGAGGTTGC
>JBIIUN010000278.1:0-6961 GCA_044339945.1 Kapaibacterium sp. (SeqCode) | reverse complement strand
AACCGGCCGCCGGCCTGGATCCGGTCGCCCGACGGGAGCTGAACGTCTGCCTCGTGGACGCCCTGCTTCGCGACGAAGGCTGCACCATCCTGCTGTCCACCCATCTCCTCGGCGACCTGGAACGGCTCGCCACCCATGTTGGCATCATGGACCGCGGGCGAATCCTCGCGGAAGGGACGGTCGAAGACTGGCAGCGGACGATGCGGCGGGTGCAGGTCGTGTTTGATGCCGAGGCGCCGCCGCCGGATTTTGCGATTCCCGGCGCGCTCCGTTCCAAGACGCTTGGCCCGGTGGTCACCGCCCTGACGCGGGTGGATGACGAAGCCCAACTCGCCGGAGTCCGGTCGCTGCCCGGCGCGCGGGTGCAGATCTTCCCGCTGACCCTGGAGGAACTGTTCGTCGACTGGTTCGGGGGCTCGCCCGACAGCCCGACGGCGAAGGATCCGGCGGCGCCCATGGAATCCGCCGCCTAAAGCGCCCACGCCACCTCACCGGGGTGCGGACATCTTGAACTCCGGGATCCGCACAAACACCCGGCGGCCGTCTTGGTCCAATCCGATGAATGCCCCCGTGGCGACGCCCTTCGCCGTGGGCAAGGCATGCCAGGAATTGTAGCTGAACTTGTCACCCGGCAGGATGGTCGGCGTCTTCCCCACCACGCCGTCGCCTTCCAGCACCAACTGCGTCCCGTCGTCGTGCGACACGACCCACTTGCGCCCCTTGATGGTCACGGCGCAGTCCGCGTCGTTGTGGATGCTCAGGAAATAAACGAAGGCGTGCTCCTTGCCGTCGGATTCCTCCGGGTCGAGGTGCCGGTAAACCAGCCGGTCGAGCGTCACGCGCAGGCCGGTCATCTCCGTGGGAGCTTCGTTCTTCATCGTTCAGGATTGGGCGGCGGCCGACCGCGTCTGGGCGATCAGGCGGCGGAGCTGTTCCTCGACCTCCCGCACACGCGGAACGCCGGCGAACCCCACCGCCGAGGTGCGCCGGTCCCCGTCGCTATCGCGCCAGGAACGCCGCGAAAAGACCAGATCGCCCGAGCCATCGGCATTCTCCGTGCGCTCGATGGATTGGAGGTCCCCGGCGGCAAATGACTTCACCGTGCGGGCCCCGCGCCAGCCAGGTTCGGAGATCAGCGCCCGGCGATCGGTGATCGCATAAAAGACGCCGGCGGCCTTGCGCCGTCCCCACCAGGGCGCCGAGAGCATCCCGAGGCCGATCAGGATGAACGGGACGCCGAACAGCGGGAAGAACCAGCGGAACCCCGAGGCCATGGCGTTGTTGCCCGGGATGGCCCGGGTGCCGACAAACGCCATTGTCGTCCAGAACACGGCGAAGGCCGTCCACGGAATCCCGAACAGGACCGCCCCCCAACTGCCCCGGGTATAGCGATTCGGCGAAGGCTGGCCGGCCCACAGCACGCGCTCGCCCGACGCCAGTTCACGGTCCAGCTCCGCCTGAAGCGGACGGGACAAGGGCACTTCGCGGGCGATCATGGCGGCGGCGGGCGGGAGGTTCACAGCCGCTTCGCCAATTCCGCCTGGCTCGCGGCGAGGACTTCCCGGTGCAGCGAATTGCCGTGGGAATCCATCGTCACCACCGCGGGGAAGTTCACGACTTCCAGTTCCCAGATCGCCTCGGGCGAGCCGAACTCTTCCAGCAGGTAAACGCCCTTCACCCGTGTCACGCACTCGGCCAGCACCTGCGCCGCGCCGCCGATGGCATGGAGGTAAACGCAGCCGTGCTCCTTGCAGCCGGCGAGCGTCTTCTCGCCCATGCCGCCCTTGCCGATCACGCCGCGCAGGCCGAAGTCGCCGATGACCTGGGCCTGATACGGCTCCTCCCGGATGGACGTCGTGGGACCGGCCGCGGTGCATTTCCAGGTGCCATCCTCCTGCTTCAGCATCACCGGCCCGCAGTGGTAGAGGATGCCGCCGTCGAGCTTCACCTCGGGCGGTAGCTGGCCGCCTTCGTGCAGATATTTGTGCACGGCATCGCGTCCGGTGTAGAGGGTGCCGTTGATCTGGACCTCGTCGCCAACCTTCAGCGCGCGGATGGTGGCTTCGGAAATGGGAGTGGTAAGTGTGGTCATGCTTGAAAAGCTGGGTGAAAACAAACGCTTCAGTTCTGCAGTCCGGACGTTGAGGCGGGATTAGGGTTTGGCCGATGAAGGTGAACAGGGTGCCATACGAGTTCGACGTTAGACTCCTCCAAAATCCGGATTGAACTGCGGTTGCATATCAGAATTGCCGACCTTCGGCCCGTGGGGCGATAGATGACGATAACTGCAGGATCGGGTGAAACGTAACCGAACTGGCCGTAGCCGAATGCGTGGGCAATGTAGTCTTGAGGACACTGAGCCACCTGTTTTCTCAGCGCCCAAGGGGACAACCAGGTTCCGGCTTGGAGCCACCAGGCAAACCGCAACCAACCGTTGACCACTCCCAATCCGACCAACATCAACACTGGCAACACCGCCGCACCGATCAAACTTGCCCCTAGTGTCGGCGCAATGTTTCTCAAAGCCGGGCCAAGACACCCGCCTATGCAGCCCACGATTGTCGCCAATGCAACTCCCCCCACCTTGATCCGGTATAGGTCCGGAAAGGATAACGACGCATTGCTGTAGGCAAATTCGGGCATCAATACCCTTTCCTGACTCGGACGTGCCCGTCGGGAAACCCATCGCATCCAGAGCGGCTTTTTTGCGGAGCAGGTCGCCGATGGGAATTCTCATTCACCCTTACCTTGCCTCCAGCAAAACAGCTTCAGAATCTCCAGCGAGCAATGCGGGAACATTCAGGTTCAAACCGGGAAATGCACTGCTCCGAATCAGCCCGGCAGGATCAGGGGTTCGCTTCACATACTCGTCCCCTTCGAGGCGAAACCAGTCGAGTTGGCCCTCCAGCACGCGCCAGACGAGGTATTCCTTCACGCCGTTGCGCTCGTAGGCCCGGCGTTTGTCGTGCAGGTCCACCGAGGCGGAGCTGGCCGCGATCTCGACGATCAGCTCGGGCGCCCCGCGCAGGTAACCCTTCTCGCCTGGACGGCATTCGCCGCCGTGTTCCGGCAGCAACCGCAGCAACGCGTCCGGCTGGACGGTGTTTTCCGGGTCCATTTGCACGGTCACATTGGCGGCGACCCGGACCTGTTTGTTCTTGGCGGCATACGCCAACAGCCATCCTTGGATGAGACTGTCGGCCTCCGCATGTTTCACGCTGACGGGTGAACCCATATAGACAATCCCTTCGATCAGTTCGGCCTTCTTGACGTCGGGCATCCGCTCGAACCGCCGCAGGAACTCGCGCGCGTGCAACACGTCGCCGTTTTCCAGGAACGGGACGGTTTCCCAGGCGGCGGGAGCTTCGAGTGTGGTCATGCGGGCAGTAGAGGCGGGTGAAGTCCGGACGACAAGGGCCGTTCAGTAAAGCCACCCGGTGATCTGGGAATCGGCGCCCAACGTCACGCCCTGCCGTCGGTAGGCCCAACACATGTAGCTCACGCTCACGAAGAACGAGGCGGGAACCCGGTTGGCCGCGCAGATCTTCACGCCCAGTAGCGTCGTCTTGCCGCCGAAGCCCATCGGGCCGATGCCGAGCTCGTTGGCGGTCTTGAGAATGTCCTGTTCCAGCGCATCCAGCGTCGGGTCGGGATTGCGGTCGTCGAGTTTCCGGAGGAACTGCTGCTTGCTGAATTCATAGCCGGTCGCCCGGTCGCCGCCGATGCACACGCCAAGGATGCCCGGGCCGCAGCCCTTGCCCTGCGCCTGGAGCACGGCGTCGAGGATGACCTTCCGGCAGCCGTCGAGGTCGCGGTTGGCGTGGAGCTTCTCGGCGGGCAGCGAATACTGCGCGCCGACGTTCTCGCAGCCGCCGCCCTTGAGGATCAGGCAGACGTTGGTCTCGGCGGAGCGGTGCTGATGGAAGTGCACCACCGGCGCGCCGGGGCCTGTGTTGGTCCCGTCGTTCTTGCCCGTGACGGAGTCCACGGAGTTCTGCCGCAGGTAACCCTTCTTGGTCGCGAGCTTCACGGCTTCGCGCGCGGTTTCCTCAAACGTGATCTGATCGAGCCCCAGCGGGCATTCCACGTAGAAGATGACGCTGCCGGTGTCCTGGCAGATGGGCTGCGACTTCCGTTTCGCCAGCTCGATGTTGCGCTCAATGATCTTGAGCGCGCTCTCGGCGATGGTGCCTTTCTTTTCCGCCTCCAGCGACCGGACGAGGGCGGCGTTCACGTCGTCGGGCAGTTCGGCAGACGTGCGGCGGATCAGTTCAATGAGGGAATCGAGCAGCGCGGACATAACGTGCCGCAAACGTGCGACCGGCGGGCGCGCGCGTCAACGCGGCGGCGGCGCACTTCCAGAGACCGGCAAGTGCGTCGCCCAACGCGGCTGCTTACTTCGGCATCACCGCGGCTAGGTCGGCGGCGAACGCGCGGACATCCTCTTCGGTGGTGTCCCACGAGCACATGAGACGGCAGCCGCCTTCACCGATGAAGTTGTAGAACAGCCAACCGCGGTCGTAGAGCGCCTTGATGGCCGGCTTGGGCAGGTCCACGAACACGGAGTTCACCTGGTGCGGGAACAGCACCCGCACGCCCGGGATGCCCGCGAGCAGTTCGTGCATGAGCTTAGCCATCGCGTTGGCCTGCGCGGCGTAACGCAGCCAGACACCGTCCTTCAGCATGCCGAGCCAGGGCGCGGAGATGAACCGCATCTTGGAGCAGAGCTGGCCGCCTTGCTTGGCCCGGTAGTCGAATTCGCGGGCCAGTTCGCGGTTGAAGAACACGACCGCCTCGCCGACGTGCAGGCCGTTCTTCGTGCCGCCGAAGCAGAGGACATCCACCCCGGCCTGCCAGGTAATTTCCCGGGGCGCGCAACCGAGCGCGGCGACGGCGTTGGCGAACCGGGCACCGTCCATGTGGAAGCGCAGCCCGTGCTTCTTGGCCATCGCACCGATCGCGCGGAGTTCCGCCGGGGTGTAGAGCGTGCCGACTTCCGTCGCCTGGGTGACCGTGACGACCTGGGGCTTGGGATAATGAATGTCCGTCCGGCGGAACACGGCTTCCTCGATGCCCGCCGGGGTCAGCCGGCCGTTTTCGCCCTGCAACAGGAGCAGCTTCGAGCCGTTGCCAAAGAATTCCGGGGCGCCGCACTCGTCCTTCTCAATGTGGGCGACGTCGTGGCAGAGCACGCTGTGGTAGCTCTGGCAGCAATGGGCCAGCGACAGGGAATTCGCGGCCGTGCCGTTGAACACAAAGAACACCTCGCACGGCGTCTCGAAGACTTCGCGGATCATGTCCGCGGCCCGCTGGGTCCAGGCGTCGTTGCCGTAGGCCGAGGCGTGTCCGCGATTGGCCTCCTCCAGCGCCGCCCAGGCCTCCGGGGCGATGCCGCCATAATTGTCCGAGGCAAAGTGTCGGCGGGAGGCACGGGTGTCGCCGTCGGCGGGAAGGACGCGTGAATTGGAGCTCATGCTGCGAAAACAGTGGCCGAAAGCTGGCGGGGGCCAGTGGCACTGGCAAGGGAGCTTCTGTCGCCGCGAACCGGCCGGGCATTCGGCCGCTCAGTCGCCGTCTTCCGCGAGCTTGCGGTAGAGCGTCGCCAGGCTGATGTCGAGCAACCGGGCCGCTTCTTCCTTGTCGTCGCGGGTCAGGCTGAGCACGTGGCGCAGGTAGCCGGCTTCCTGGTCACGCAGGAATTTTTTCAAGGCCACCACCCCCTGCGCCAGCGGCGCGCCGCCCGAGACGGCCGGAGAAATTCCCGCGGCAGCCGACGAAGGCGTTCCGGCGGCACTCGCCGCGGTTGCCGGGCCCGGGTTCACCTCGGCGCCCTTGGGGATGGCCAGTTCCGCGGCCTGCTTTTCCTCGTCCCTTCCGTCGCCGGTGGCGAGCTTCTCGACGACTGGCGGCAGGTCACGCACGCGGATCAGCGGCAGATCGGCGAGCACGATGGCCCGTTCCACCGCGTTCTGGAGTTCACGCACGTTGCCGGGCCAGGCATGGGCGCAAAGCGTATTCATGGCCCGTTGGCTGATCCGCGGCGGTTGCCCGGATCGGGTGTGGACGCGGTCCTTGAGGAAGTGGGCGACGAGCATCGGAATGTCGTCCCGGCGATCACGCAGCGGCGGCAGGTTGATGGCGACGACATTGAGCCGGTAATAGAGGTCCTCCCGGAACTTGCCCTCCTTCACGAGTTCCTCGAGCCGTTCGTTGGTGGCGGCGAGCACGCGCACGTTCACGTAGGTGGGCACGTTGTCGCCGACGCGGCGGACTTCCTTCTCCTGGAGCACGCGCAGCAGCCGGCTCTGGAGCTGCGCCGGCATGGTGCCGATCTCGTCGAGGAACAGGGTGCCGCCATCGGCGTCGTGGAACAGTCCGTTCTTGTCGGCAACGGCCCCCGTGAAGGCGCCCTTGCGATGGCCGAAGAGTTCGGACTCGAGCAGGTTCTCCGGCAGCGCGGAGCAATTGATCGGGATGAAGGGGCCGTGGACGCGGCCGGAATTGTAATGCAGCGCGCGGGCAATCAGCTCCTTGCCGGTGCCGCTTTCGCCGAGGATCAGCACCGTGGCGTCGGTGTCAGCGACGCGTTCGATGAGCTTGAAGACGCCGTTCATGCGCTCGCTGGCGCCGACAAGCTGGCTGAACTGGTATTGGCGCTTCAGCTCCTTGCGCAGGGCCTGGTTCTCGCTGACGACCTCGGTGTGGCTCAGCGCGCGCTGCACGCGGAACTTGAGGTCATCAAGCTTGAAGGGCTTCTGGAGGTAGTCGAAGGCGCCGAGCCGCATGGCCTCGACCGAGTTCTCCACGGAGGCGAAGCCGGTGATCATGATGACCGTCGCCGGCGGGTTGAGCGCGCGGGCCTTCTGGATGATCTCCATGCCGTGCGGCTTGGTCTTGTCGAGGTAGAGGTCGGTGATGACCAAATCCGGCTGGTGCTTGGTGAGCGCGTCGAAGACGCCGT
>JBIIUN010000279.1:0-6961 GCA_044339945.1 Kapaibacterium sp. (SeqCode) | reverse complement strand
TGGCGCATCCCGTCGCCGGACTCGCCCCGGAGATCGTGCCTGGCGACCGCAACCTCATCGCCACCGGCGGCAACGGCTTCGGCCTCATGGCGCTCACCGTCGCAACCGAACGCGGTTTCGTGACCCGCGATGCCGCGGTGGAACGGCTGCTCAAGGCCGTCCGCTTCCTCGCCCGCGCGGACCGTTTTCACGGCATCTGGCCGCACTTCCTCGACGGTAACACCGGCAAGGCCGTCGCCTACTTCGGCAAATACGACAACGGCGGCGACCTCGTGGAAACGGCCTTCCTGATGCAGGGCTTGCTGGCGGCGCGGCAATACTTCGACCGCGACACGCCATCCGAACGCGAGATCCGCGAAACCATCACCCGGCTCTGGCACGAGGCGGAATGGGACTGGTATCGGCGCGATCCCGACAGCGAGGTGCTTTACTGGCATTGGTCGCCCGATCACGGCTTCCACATCAGCCACCCGCTCATCGGCTGGAACGAAACGCTGATCGTCTATCTGCTCGCCATCGCCTCGCCCACGCACGCCGTGCCCGCGAGCCTCTACCACACGGGTTGGGCCGGGCAGTCGGAACGCGCCGTCCAATACCGTCGCAATTGGAGCCGCACGCTCGACGGCAGCCGCTACACGAACGGGAATTCCTACTACGGCATCCCGTTGGCCGTCGGCGAAGGCAACGGCGCGGAACTGTTCTTCACGCAGTTCTCCTTCCTGGGCTTCGACCCGCGCGGACTCCGCGACGCCTACGCCAACTACTTCGACAACAACCGTGCCATCGCCCGGATCAATCACGCCTACTGCGTGGACAACCCACGCCGCCATGTCGGCTACGGTTTCGACTGCTGGGGGCTGTCCGCCGGCATCAACGCCGGCGGCGGTCGTCCCCTGCCCCGCGACGACAACGGCACGATCAACTGTATGGCCGCGCTGGGCGCGATGCCTTACACGCCGAAGGAATCGCTCGCGGCACTCAAGCACTTCTACCGCGACCTCGGCGGCAACGTCTGGGGTGCCTACGGCTTCCACGACGGCTTCAACGCCACGCAAAACTGGTTCGAGGAAGTTTACATGGCCCTGAACCAGGCCCCGATCACGGTGATGATCGAAAACCACCGCACCGGCCTCGTCTGGAACCGTTTCATGGCCAACCCGGAAATCCGGCAGGGTTTGGAGCGGATTGGATTCCGCCGAGAATGAACCGCCGGCTCAGTGACTGGCGGTGCGGATTGCCGCCCCGGTCCGCTCCTTGACTAGACCCCCGCCCCCACGGACCTTGCTCCCGCTGCGTTATGCAATGTCAGGTCTGCAAAAAATCCCCGGCCACGGTTCATCTGACCCAGATCATCGAGAATCAGGTCAAGAAGGTGGACCTCTGTGAGGCGTGCGCGAAGGAAAAGGGCGTGAACGACCCCACGGGCTTCTCCCTCGCCGACCTACTGCTGGGCCTCGGCGCCTCGCAGAAGATGGAGGAGGCCAACACCGCCACCGGATCCGAGGTGGCCTGCCGCCACTGCGGTTTCACCCAGGCCGACTTCAAGAAGACCGGCCGGCTCGGCTGCTCCGAATGCTACAACGTCTTTGCCGACGGCCTCGACGCGCTGCTCAAGGGCATGCACAAGGGCACCCAGCACAAGGGCAAGGTCCCACCCGCCGTCCGACGCGTGATCAGCCAGGAGGCCAAGCTCACCAAGCTGGAAGCCGCGCTGAAGGCCGCCATCGCCAAGGAAGATTTCGAGACCGCCGCCACCCTGCGCGACGAGATCAAGCAGGCGAAGAAGGCGGCCCAGGCGGCGTGACCTTCAATTCAGGACCAACCTCGATGAGCGTGAGAGCAAATGACAGGGAGTGGCCAAGGACTGCGTTGATCGCCCTGATGACAGCCTGCCTCGCCATGTCCGCTGTGCTGCTTACCGGCGAATATCAGCCTTGGGTGGGGCGATCCATGGCGCGCGCTGTCTCGTTCGATTTCGGGCCGATCCTCTCACTGGTGCTGCTAGTCCTATCGATTTGCGTCCTGAAAAGGGACCGCAAATTGGCGATTTACGGCATCGCAGCCGCTGTGTGGACTGGGTTCGCCTGTTGCGTTCCCACCCTTTTGTGATGCCCATGAACGTCCAAGACTTCCTCATCTCGCCCGGCGAGGCCTGCAAACGCTCCGGCCCGCACGACAAGATCGTCCTGTCGTCCCGCGTCCGACTCGCCCGCAACCTCAAGGGCGCCCCCTTTCCCGGCCACGCCAAGAAGGGCGACCGGGTGAAGTCCCTCGAAGTCCTGCTGCCCGCCCTGGCCGGGCTTCCGCAGTTGGCGCCCAAGCCTTTCGCCGAGCCGCTGGAAAAACTCAGCGCGCAGGACAAGCAGATCCTCGTCGAGCGCCACCTCATCAGCCGCGAACACGCCGCCAAGGGTGTCGGCAGCGGCCTGGTGCTCAATTCCGAGGAGAGCTTCTGCGTGATGATCAACGAGGAGGACCACCTCCGCATGCAGGCCCTCCGCCCCGGCCTCCAGCTCAAGCAGGCCTGGCTCGCGCTCGACGGCCTCGACACCGCGCTCCAGGAACGCGTCGAGTTCGCCTTCAGCGACCAATACGGCTTCCTCACCGCCTGCCCGACCAACCTCGGCACCGGCATCCGCGTGAGCGCGATGCTGCATCTCCCCGGCCTCGTGCTGGCCGAGCAGATCAACCAGATCATCCAAGCGGTGAACAAGCTCGGCCTGGCCGTGCGCGGCCTCTACGGCGAAGGCACCGAGGCGCTCGGGAACATCTTCCAGGTGTCCAACCAGCAGACCCTCGGCGAGTCCGAGAGCGAGATCGTCGAGCGCCTCAACAAGGTGCTGCTCCAGATCATCGAGCACGAGGAAAACGCCCGCCTCTCGCAGATCGAGAAGAAGCCCAAGGTCTTGCTCAATCACGTCGGCCGCGCCTACGGCATCCTGGCCAACGCCCACAGCATCTCGTCCAAGGAGACGATGAACCTGCTCAGCCTCCTGCGGCTCGGCGGCGACCTCGGGCTCTTCACCGACCTGCCCAAGGCGCTCGTGGACGAACTGTTCCTCCTCAGCCAGCCGGCCCACCTGCAACTGCGCGTGACCGATAAGCTCGACGCCGAACAGCGCGACGCCCTCCGCGCCGACATGCTCCGCGAACGCCTCCGCACCGTGCAGCCGCCGGATGCAAGCAAGCTGGGAGCGAAGGCGGAGTAGGCGAAAGGTTCAGGTTCGAACTCACATCGCCTAAGCAGGTCTTTCGATGCAATCGTGGAAGTTCAGCTGCGAAAGCCGATCCGAAATACCGCTGCCTCCTGCCTACACGTTTCCCCAAGCGTTCAACTACCTGAACTCGGAGAAGAATTCGTTCTACATTCTTGAGCACGAATCCGGCAGCTACATGCAATGCGGCGGCTCAAAAGGCGCCTGCTGTGTGGAACTTCGGATCTATGACCCGGCCGGTTCCCACCGGCACTATGTCATTGGAAACTCAACAGGTGATGAATCCCCTGCGACGATTCAAATGAGTGGCGGCGCCGTAAGCGTCTTGCGGCGCGAGGTGCTGACTCACTGGGACGCCATAGCGCTGTTCAAGTGCTTCTTTGCCGGAGAGGAGTTTCCGGCGAAGTATTCCCTGCGTGAGGTAGCCCTGTAACCTTGCACATGCTTGTGCGGGGCGGGTTCTCGGCTGGAGACTGCAAAACAGCCAACGCACTGCCAATCGCCCGATGACGGCAAGTCGGGCACAGCTCAGTTTCTTGCAGCCGGTCCCGGCGTTAGGCCCAGAGGGCCGATAGAATTTTCTGCCGGAGCTCATGATTGAGATGCAGCCTTGGAGCGCAGGGCTCAACACTTTCACCATCCTGGTCGGCATCGTGCGGCTCGAACTCCGCAGCGGCTAGTCTTGGAAGAACCTGGCCGATGGCGGCCGAGGAGTCGCCCGCACTGCCGCGCCCGGCCGGTATTGGCGCTCCATCGGCTTTCACCTGCTGTTCGCCGTCGTGATCAACGCCTCCAACGTTTGGTTGCATTTCCAGCCAGAGCAACTCGCCCGATGACCTTCGATGTCAGGGAAGACGAATTGACGACTCCCACCTGATCCCGGAATCGCGCATTCGTAGCGCAGGCTGGCAGCCTGCTGTTTCGCAGGTTGGCAACCTGCGTGGCACGGACTGTTTTCCAGCACCTGGAAAGCAGCCCAAGCCCGGCCGGCTACCAGCCGGCGACACAGCAGATTGACAATCTGCGCTACGGGGAAGCCTGGCCCGCGCACGCGCGTTCCGGTTGGGCGATCTTCAAGGGAAACTAGCGCCGCGGCCGACCGCCGCCGGGCGCGGCCGGCGTTGCCATCGGCACCGGCATCGGTTCAGGCATGGGCATCACGCCGCCGAGTTGCTGGGCGCGCCGGACGAGGTCCACGAATTCCGCGCGGTAGCCTTCCTTGTCCTCGCCCAGGCCCTGTTCGGCGAGACGTGAGATCTTTTCCCACGTGAGTTCGCCCCGGTGCGGTGATTGCCGGAGCAGCATGCCGTAGCCGGCGACGGCCGTGGCAAACTTGAAGTCGGCACTCGCCTGCGCGAACTCGCGATCACCGTCCTTCACGGGCGTCTCAATGAGCAAACTGGTTTCGCCGGCGGGCAGCTTGTAGCGCAGTTTGAGGTTCAGCAGTTCGTCGCCATGACCCGACTTGAGCCGCTTCTTCAGGTCGGCTTCCTCGGGTTTCGCCTGATACCGCAGCGCGTCCACGCCCGTAAGGTTGGGCCCCGCCGGTTCGAGTTCGTAGAGGACGGTGATCTGGTGGCCCGCCCCGACTTCGCCGGCATCCTTGGTGTCGTCGTTGAAGTCACGGTCCCGGAGCGCGCGGTTTTCGTAGCCGAGCAGCCGGTAGGATTTCACGCGGGCCGGGTTGAACTCGACCTGCACCTTTACGTCCTTGGCCACGGTCACCAGCGTGCCTTCGAGCTGTTCGCCGAGCACCTTGCGGGTCTCGGTGAACGAATCGACGTAGGCATAGTTGCCGTTCCCCTTGTCGGCCAGCAGCTCCATGGTGATGTCCTGGTAATTGCCCAGGCCGTAGCCGAGCACGCTCAGGAACACACCCGTCTTGGCGCGCTCGGTAATGAAGTCGAGCAACTGGCCGCGGTCGGTGATGCCCACGTTGAAGTCGCCGTCGCTGCACAGGATCACGCGGTTGACCTGCTCGGCGTTGAAGTGCTTCGCCGCCAGCGCGTAGGCCGACTGGATGCCCGCGCTGCCGTGCGTGCCGCTGCCGGCCCGCAGTGCCTCGATCTTGCCCAGCAGCTTCGCCTTGCCATCCGCGTTGACCGGCGTGGACTCGGCCACGACCTGCGACCCGGCGGCGTAGGTGACGAGGGCAACCCGGTCGCGTTCGGTGAGGCGATCAAGCAGCAGCCGGAGCGAACGTTTCACCAGCGGCAGCTTGTTCTCGGGCGCCATCGAACCGCTCACGTCCACGAGGAAGACGAGATTCGCCGCCGGCCGTTCGCGGCGGTCCACGGCCCGGGCCTGGAGGCCGAGGCGGACGAGTTTGTGGCCGTCCTTCCACGGCGATTCGGCAACCTCGATGGACGCGAGGAAGGGATGTTCGCCCCGCGGCTGCGGATAATCGTAGCGGAAGTAGTTGATGAGTTCCTCCAGCCGCACGGCATCACGCGGCGGCAGGGAACCTTCGCGCAGGAACCGGCGGGCGTTGGCGTAACTGGCGGTGTCCACGTCGAGGCTGAAGGTCGAGAGCGGCGCACTGGCGACCGACTTGAAGTCGTTGTCGGCGAACGCGTCGTAGCCCTCACCGCCCGGCTGTAGGTAATACGGGGCGATGGCCCGATACCGGGGGCTGCTGTCGGACCAGCCTTCGGGCGCGACGGCTTCCGAACTCACGGTGCCGCCGACATAACCGGGCGACGCCCCCGCAATGGACTGCTCCATGACCAGCGGCTTGGACCGTGCCGACAAATCTCGCCCTACGGACGGCGCCAAACCATAGCGCTGGCCCAGCACGGGCTCCGGGACTGCGCCGGGCGGCGGAACCATGGGCGCCGGCCTGGAAGTCGGCACCCCGCCATACCGGCGGGCCAAGGCGGGATCCATGTTCATCCGGGGAGCCGGCCCGGCGGTGCCGGGAACCAGTTGGGCCGCCGGCGCAACGGCCGCTGACACTTCCCGTTTCCGGGCTGGAGTCGGCGCCGTGGTTACCACCACGGACTCCAGGCTTTCGGAGCGGGAGCCCCCTGCGGTCGCTCGTTGATCCGCGGCCGCAGCCGAAGCGGTTGCGGGAGGCGCCACCGGGGCGTCCTTTGCTGGCGGCAGGGTCTGGTAACGCAGTTCCTTGAACTGCTCCACGGCGTCGCGCTGCCGCGGCCAGAAGGAAAACGTCAACGCCAGCGCACAGGCGCCAGCCGCCGCCCAGATCAATTGCTGCCGCCAGGCCAGCAAGCGCGCGATCCAGCGGGGAGCGCGACTCTCCGAGTCGCGAGTCGGGTGATACTCCGTCGGCTGGCGTGAGGACTCTCCGTCCTGCAACAAACCGGCGGCCCTCGTTGCCTCGTCAGCTACCGAATCGGCGGCGGGCAGGCTGGCAGCCTGCCCTACTATGGCGGCACGCTGTGCGGCGGACAGCGCCACGGCCGGTTCGGCGGCGAATTCGGCGTCGAGCGAACCGATGGTCCGCTGTAATTCGTCGAGTTCGGCGCGCAGTTCGGCCGAATCGGCGAGGGCGGCTTCGACGGCGGCGCGTTCGGCCGGGTTCAGTTCGCCGAGGGCGTAGGCGGTCAGTTCGGGGGAATCGGGGGAAAGTTTCATGCGATGTTCGGGCGACGGGTTGCGGTGGGTGGGCTCAGGCAGGCAGGCGTTCGAGGCGATCCAGACGGCCGCGCAACGTCTTCAACGCCGTGTGGAGGAGAAACCCCACGTTGGTCACCGTGAGCGAGGTGACGGCGGCAATCTCCTGG
>JBIIUN010000277.1:0-6962 GCA_044339945.1 Kapaibacterium sp. (SeqCode) | reverse complement strand
GGCGCCCGCCCGCAAGACGAAGGCGGAACGGGCCCCCGCCGCCGCCGAGGAAACGGCGAAACTGCGCGAACGCGCCCGCAAGATCATCGACGGCAACAACTGACCGTCGTTCACCTGCCGCCCGGGGCATTTCCCGCCCTGGGCGGCCCCACTGTCCTGAATCTTTTCCCGCCCCCGTCCCGTAACCCAGCCAAACACCGCCATGAGCCTCGAAAGTGACCGCAAAGCCCAGCACGCCCGTCAGGCCGACGAGGCCATTACCAAGGGCAACCTCCGCAAGGCGGCCTTCCACCTGGCGAAGGCCGGGGAATACGCCCTGAAGCTCGCCGACAAGAGCGAGGGGAAGGTCGGCCTGAACTTCGTCCGGGAGGCGGAGGACCTCATCGACCTGGCCGAGGCGTTCAGCCAGAAGGCCGCGGCCGAGAAACCTGCCGCGCCCGCGGCGGCGACGCCGAAGCTCAAGCACAAGGAGAGCAAGGATGAAAAGGACGAGGAGGGCGGGGACGACTGGCTGGTCACCGAGAAGCCGAAAGTGCGCCTGTCCGACATCGCCGGCATGGACGACGTGAAGGCGAAGTTGCAGGAGATGGTGATCAAGCCGCTGAAACACCCCGAGCAGGCGAAGCAGTGGGGCATCCGGCCCGGCGGCGGCATCCTGCTCTACGGTCCGCCCGGCAACGGCAAGACGACGCTGGGCAAGGCCGTGGCCGGAGAACTGGAGGCCGACTTCTTCTACGCCACGGGTGCGGAGATCCGGTCCAAGTGGCACGGGGAATCCGAGCAACGGCTCCGCAAGCTGATCCAGGCGGCGAAATCCCGGCCGGTCGCGGTGCTGTTCCTCGATGACGTGGACGGCCTGCTGCCGCGGCGCGGGGGCAACTCCACGGTGGACAACCGGATCGTGGTGCAGTTCCTGAACGAGATCGGCGGTTTCGAGGAATCGCCCAACACGCTGCTCGTGCTCGGGGCGACCAACAAGCCCGAGGACCTGGACGAGGGCGTTTTCCGGACCGGGCGGTTCGACGAGAAGATCTTTGTCGGCCTGCCCGACCAGCCGGCGCGTGAGTTCATGGTGAAGAAGAACTTGGGCGATGCGCCGGTGGATCCGGGGCTCGATCCCGCGGCGGTGGCCGCCAAGCTCGAAAGCTACACGGGGTCCGACATCGTCGCCGTGGTCCAGTCGGCCAAGCGGGCCGGCTTCCGCCGGTCGATTGATGGCGGGTCCAACGTGCTGACCCTGGCCGACGTCGAGCTGGCGATGAAGACCATCCCATCCTCCGCCACGCCGGAGCTCATGCGCGAATACGAACGCTTTGCGAAGGCCCGCTTCAAGTAAGTCCCCAGGCCATTGTCATCCCCAACCACCGATCCCATGTCCTCATCCCCAACCACCGGTCACCGCGCGGTCCTGACGATTCTCTTCACCGACCTGGTCGATTCCACCGGGCTCAAGCAACGGCTGGGCGACGTGGTCGCGACGAACCTGATCCAGCGCCATCACGCCGAATTTCGGGCCCTGCTGAGGAATTTCCCCGGAGCCATCGAGATTGACACGAAGGGGGACTCCTTCCTCGTGCGGTTCACGTTGTCGTCGGAGGCCGTGCGGTTCGCCCTGCGGTGGCAGCGGCGCCTGGGGGAAGCCAACCAGCTCGCCGAGCATCCGCTCATGGAACGCATCGGCCTGCATACCTGCGAGGTCCACCTGCCGGACAACGAGCCTGGGCACAAACCTGGGGATGTTTCGGGCCTGGCCGTCGACACCGCCGCCCGCGTCATGCAATTGGCGCAGGGCAACCAGATCTTCCTGACTCGGGCGACCGTGGATGGCGCGCGTCCGATGCTGGGCTCAGGCAATTTGGAGGGCCTGGCTGAGTTGGCTTGGATCAACCATGGGCCTCGGGAACTGAAGGGGGTGGCCGAGCCGCAGGAAATCTGGCAGGTCGGGGAGACGGGCCGAATGAATCTTCACCGCCCGGCGACCACCGCGGGCAGCAGTGCCCGCCCGCTGATCGAGCGGCTGGAGCTGATCCCGGAAAAGCGGGGCCTGCTGGGTTTCCGGGAGCTGGTAGTCGCCCTGCCCCCGGTGCGGTCCGGTGAGCGGTTGCTGCTGGCCAAGCCCGGCGGCTCGGAGCTGGCCTGGGAGGAGGTTACCAGCCGCGCGGGCGGCGAGCTGAAGTCGGCCGACCCGGTGGTGGTTTACCGGGTGCATTCCGGCGAGACGGTCGCTCTGCCGCTGCTGTTTGAGAACCTGACCAAAGACGATGCAGGCCGCGGCTGGGACCTGCTGGTGCAGCCGGCAATCCGTTTGGCCGAACCGACGGTATTGCTGCGGGCGGGAGTGCGCGCGCTGCTGGATGGTCGGTCCGCCGTGACCGTGGCAGATTTGGGCCAGTGGCTGAAGCGGCGACTGGAACCGGCCGTGCACGACCGGCTGCACGGCATTCCGCACGCAGACTTGGTGTCGCCGGTGAAGACATCGCTGGCTTTCTGGGAGGAAATGCTCCGCTCGTTGCTCGTTCCGCTGGGCCTGGCCGTGGACCTGCCCGCCGCCCCGCTGTGGGCCAGTGAGGAGGCCGAGCAGCAGGCCCAACGGGAGGCGGCCCTACAGCGGGCGGAACAGGCAGCGGCCGCTGCGGCCGCCGCCGAGAAGCAGGAGGCCAAGGATGCCGAACGGTTGCGGGAACGGCGAGCGGCGCTGGAGGAAAACGAGCGGATCCGCACGGCGGAGGCGGAGGCCGCGCGGCGGCAGGCGGAATTCCAGGGTTTGGCCCATGCGGCCGATTTGCAGGCCCTCAAAGCCCAGCACGACCGGGACCGGATCAACCAGCAGGCCGCGATCGCTGAGGCGGAGAATGCGCTCAGGAAACTGGCGCAGGAACGCGAACGCCTCGTTGCGGAGCAGCGCGTGGCACTGGTCAAGGTGGCGGAGCTGGAGTTGGAAACCATCTTGCGGATGCAGCGGCTGCGGCGGGACGAGGAACAGGCGGAGCAGGAGCACGCAGCCGCGCGGGCACTGCGCGATCTCGAAACGCTGGAGCAGCTCGCAAAACTGCGCCGGAACGGCGAGCTGTCCTCTGCGGACCACACCGCGGCGCTGGCCGCGGCCCTGACCCACCGACCCGAATGGTTTTCGCTCACGGAGCAGATCCGGATCGCCAAGGCGAAGGAGGAACTCGACCAAATTGAGGCGCGGCGCGCCCGGCTGCGCCGTGACGAACTGCGAGAAGAGGAGGACGCCCAGGAACGGCGCGAACAGTTGAAGCAGGAGCGAGCCGCCGCCGCCGAAGACCGGAAGCGGGCCGAAGCCCAGTTGAGCCAACTGAGCCAGCAAGTTCAGGCCGCGACCGACAGGATCAGCGGCGAGGTGGCCCAATTGGCTGGCAAAGTGGAGGCCACATTAGACGCAAAATTAGACGCAAAATTGGACTCATTTCGCGAGCAACTGGTTCAGCAACTGGTCCAGCAACTGGACTCCGGCCAACGCCCCGCCGCGGAGGTCTACTTTCAGGCCGACGCTGCTGGTGTGCATGACCAAGTCTATCAGCAGGCCCAGAAAAACACGTCGCGACCCGGCATGGACCAGTTCGCCGAGAAGTGGCTTAAGTTGGGGCGGGCGGCGGGGCGTTGCTTTAGTGTGGTGCGACGCGGCGCACTCACCCGCAATATGGTCGGGGCCGGTTGGGGCGGGGGGGCGTTCAGCACCCTGCAGGTGGAGATCGGCGAGCCCAACCACTTGGAACTGTCGGCCCCGCAGGCCGGCCACCTGACGTTGATCAATCCCGGGACCAGCGGCGATTTCTATCTCCTGACCCCGAACGACGACGCCACCGCGGTCATCGCGGAGCGGGGACAAAGGCTGACTTCTCCGGGCGAGTTGATTCCCCGCGGACTTCCTCCGCAAAACGGCCCCACCGGGGAGGAATACCTGGTCGCCTTCGTCACGCCGCAACCCCTCTTCGACCAGGCGGAACTGGCTACGACCGATCACCCGCTCGGGTTGTCCCGCTGGGATCCGGCGTCGAATGGCTCCGTTGCCCCCTTCCGCCACATCGCCCCCCAGCGCATCGCCCGCTTGGAGCAGCAACTGGCCGCTCTGCCCCCGGGCAGTTGGTCCGTCGGCGTGCTGCGTTTTCTGGTCGTGCGGGCCAAACCCGGCCCCGGTGCATGAAGTCCCGCTCATCTGCCATAAACCAACCACATGGAACCTTCTCCGAACCGCCCGGATTCCGCGGGCACCGCGCTGGCCGCGGTTCCCGGCCTGCCCGCCGCCTTGCGGGTGCGGCTGGAGAGCCGCTGGCTGCGCTCCGCCGAGGACGTGCTGGCCGCCGCCGCTCCGCCGGGAGCCGGCGAAGCGCTGCGCCAATTCCTTGAATTGAACGAGGCCGACTACGCCGGCTTGCTGGCGCAACTGCGGGCCGTCGTTCCAGCCGAAGCCCGGCTCCGGCTGGAACAGCCGCCCGGCCGCCGCGGCGGCCTTGGACTACGCCTCCCGGGTGCCTCGCCCGTCACTCCTGCCACCCCTGCTTCCCATGAACCGGACGCCCCTTGAGCAGTTGGCCGAACTGGCTCCCCCGCAGCGGGAGGAACTCCTGGCCCAGTGGATCACGTCGGTCGAGGACCTGCGGGGTGCCCTCGCCGCAATTCCGGCCGGCGCCGACCGCTCCCGGCTGGAGTCGGCGCCCGAGTGGGCGCCGGCCTGCCACCGGCTTGGTGTCTGGCAGCAACCCGCGGCCTTTACCGCGCCCCGGCCCCGGGGTGGCTTGGGCCTCACCATCCCCGCCACCGTGCTCAGCCGGTTCGCCCTGGGCCGGCCGCGTCTGTCTTCCGCCCTGCGACTGGGTTCTGCGGGTGGGGGGCCGGCCTTGCCGGCCGCGGTGGATCTGACAAACCAGTTCCCCGAAGCCCGCAATCAGGGCCCCCGCGGAACCTGCGTGGCCTTTGCCAGCACGGCCCTGCGGGAGTTCGTGGCCGGCTTCACGGTCCGGTTTTCCGAGCAGTTCTGCTACTGGGCGTGCAAGCAGTTGGATGGCAGCCCGGAAGCCGGCACGACCCTGGCGATGGCTGCCACCGTTTTCGAGCGCCAGGGCGCCTGTCCCGAGGAGCACTGGCCCTATTCGCCGCAGAACCTAGCCGGCAACGAGGGTCATCATCCGCCGCCGCCGGCCGCCGAAAAATCGGCCCTGGAACATCGGCTGCCCGGTTGGCGCCTGCTCAACGCCCAGGACGTGCGCACGCTCAAGGAAACACTCGCCGGCGTGAACGGTGCCCCAGCCAGCCCCGTGGTCATCGGTGTGGCGGTGTTCTCGTCCAGTTTCGATTCCGCCCGCGCTTACACGACGGGGGAAATCACGCTGCCGTTTCCCGCCGAGGCGCCGGTCGGCGGCCACGCCATGTGCGCCGTCGGTTACGTGGATGACGCGTCCGTGCCGGGCGGCGGCTACTTCCTCGTCCGAAACAGTTGGGGAGCCGAATGGGCCGCGCAGAACCGCCATGCCCCAGGTCACGCGCTGATTCCCTACGCCTACATGGCCTATTTCTGCTTCGAGGCGTTCACGGCTCCGGCTGTCCCCCTGGCCGCGCCGCCCGCGGTTGCCGGCCCTTGGTCGGCCTACCTCGCCGTGCGTCTGGCCGAAGCCCCGGCCACCGAACGTCGGGAGTGGCTCAACTACGATGATACCCAACCGCAGGGCAACCGCCTGCCCGAGGGCCGCGACGTCCCGGTGCTGGTCCAGCCGCTGCGCCCGCGGGAATTCCGGGCCGACTCACCGGAAAACCGGGAACGATTCCTCCGCCAATGGTGCGCCTGGTCCGTGGCCGGCGCCGAACAGGTCGCCCAGCAGGCGTTGGAGGCGGCCCCGGAAGCCCTGCAACGGCGGGTCGGCCTTGCCCGCCAGGGACGGGAACGTCACCTCGGGGCGCTCGACACGAACCTGACCTCAGCCGTGGGCGTGCCGTTTCCCTACGTGCGCGAACCCTGGTTTCTCGGGCTCGCCCCTTACGAATGGGAACCCACGGTGAAATCGGCCCGGCTGGTGGCGGACCTGACCGATGCGGTCCTGGATCTCTGGGAAGCCCGGCACCGGCCGGCCGAATCCGCCCCCTGGCCGTCTGCCATGCGCCGCCTCTTGCGCGAAACCAACGGCGTCCGGGTGTATGAACTGGCGGGCGTCGGCGCCCCCGTTCAGGTCGTGGCCGGCTGGTTTACCCCGCTTATCTTCCGGCTGGAAGCGCACCGGCCCGGTTTGGCCGAACTGCCGTCCAGTCGGCTCCTGGCCCAGTTGGCCGCCGAAGCCCACGCTGCCTGGCAGGCCGCCGCCGGCGAGCGCCCGCCCCAATTTATTTTCCACACCTTCGGCTTCGCCGGCCCGCACGAAAACCTCCCGCCCGACCTCGGGGCGGTCGTTTCCGGCACCCACTGGGAACTGTGCTGGACGCATGATGCCGGCGGCGACCTCGTCACCGCCGTGCCCGACCGCGTGGCCGACCGCCTGTCGCTGCGCGATTTCGTGGACCGGCTCCTGCCCGTCACGTTCCGCGAACGGGTATCCCGCGTGAAGGCCGCCGTGGACGAACTGCGGGACGAAGGTTACGGCGGCCGCCTCACCGTGGCCCTCATCCGCCGCCGCACCGGCACCCGCGTGCGCTCCAGCGGCGGCGAACATGCCGGCTACCGCCAGTCCGTGGTGCTGGATGCCTTCCTCAAGCTCCAGGACGAGGCGCCCGACCGCTACCGCGTCGAGAAGGCGAGCAAGGACGATGACCTCTCCCGGGGCGGCGCCAATGTGGCCAATGTGCGCATGGTGGAACCCGCCCGCAGCGAGGGCGAACGCGTCACCCTCGCCTCCGTCCGGCGCCGCTTTTTTCGGAAGCACGGTCTCCGCCTGCTCGCCATGATGGTGACCGGTGGCGTCGGCTTGGCGCTGACCTCGTGGAACGAACAGCTCCACCTCACCAACACCCAG
>JBIIUN010000276.1:0-7023 GCA_044339945.1 Kapaibacterium sp. (SeqCode) | reverse complement strand
GCGACTTCCTCGGCCTGCGTTACCAGTTGCTGCCGTATCTGTATTCGCTCTTTGCCGAGGCCCGGGCGACCGGCGCGCCGATCATGCGGCCGCTGCTGTGGCACTATCAGAACGACCCGGTCGCGGTGGCGTGCGGCGACCAGTTCCTGCTGGGCCGCAGCCTGCTGGTTGCGCCGATCCTGCGCCAGGGCGCCGTGGCCCGCAGCGTCTACCTGCCCAATGACCTTTGGTATGACTTCTGGACCGGCGAACAGCTTGTGGGCGGCCGTCATGTGGTCGCCGAGGCGCCGCCCGAGATCATCCCGCTCTACGTCCGCGCCGGAACCATCCTGCCGCTGGCCGAGCCGCAGCAGTTTGTCGGCGAGTCGCCGACGGAAGTCATCAACCTGCACGTGTGGCCGCACGGCCGCGGCCAGCTCGACTGGTATGAGGACGACGGCGAGACCCAGGCCTACGAGCAGGGCGCTTGGTCCCGCCGGACCATCACTTCGTCCACCCGGGGCAAGACGCTGACCGTGACGTTTGGCGCCGCGTCCGGGACGTTTGAATCCCGCATCGCGGTCTGGCGGCTGGTGGTCTGGTCCGCGAAGAAGCCCGCCCGGCTGAAGGTGAACGGCCGGCCGGCGGAAGGTTCGTTCAACGCCGACACCGGTGTCTTCATTGCGGACCTGGGCAACTTTGACGGTGAATTTTCCCTCGAACTCGTCGGCGTATGAATCCGGTTTCCTCCTTGTTCCGTCGGTTCGCGACCATCGCGGCCTTGCTCTGCCTCTGCGGTTGCTCGTCCTTTGAGCGGGACTGGGCGCGGCTCGCGCGGTTGCCATCGCCGGCCAGCGATCCGCTCGGCGCGTGGGAAGGCACCTGGCAGAACACCAACAACACCCACGGCGGCGCGCTGCGGGCCATCCTGGTCCGCCAAGCCGAGACCAACTACGCGGCCACCTTTCACGCCACGTGGGGCAAACGGAGCGGCAGCTTCACGACCCGCCTGGCGGGAACCCGCGAGGGCAATACGCTGAGCTTCGTGGGCACCAAGCGGCTGCTGTTCGTGAAGATTCGTAACCAAGGGCAGGTGAGCCCGACGAACTTTGTCTCCACCTACGAGAGCAAGTTCGACAACGGCACCTTCACGCTCCGGCGGCCGGAGCCGTCGTCCCGTTAGCAGCCCGTTCATCCCCCGGTGCCGTCGGAGACGAGGTGACGCGGCGGTCCTTTGGACTGCGCCGGCACGACGGCGCTTTGGCTTCACCGGGTGGAAACATTTTGCGTCGAGTTAGCTGATTACGGCGAAGGGAAAGCGGGGGCATGCCCCCGCAGTCCAAATGGTGGACACGCCCGCCCGATCCGTAGGACACGAGGTGACGAGTCTCACTTTGCCACCGAAAACAGAACCTTCCTGACGTCGGCTCCTACGGGCGAATCTGGACACCGCTTCCGATGTCAGCCAGCGGACTCCCTCTCTTCCCGCGGCGGGAGGAGAGGGCTGGGGAGAGGAGGTGGTCGGCGCGCGAAAGCACCCCTTTCCCCGGCCCTCTCCCCGCTCGTGCCTCGCAGGGCGAGGGAGAAATCGCGGGCGGTGCCCAGATACGGCCGGCTCCCACTGATCGGCCTAGTTTTGACGGGCTGTTAGGCGACGGCGGCCTCGGTCAGGGTGACCCGCCGGCGATCCGCATCCAGCCGGGCGCGGATGCCCAGCGGGACGGTCCAGCGGCGCGGGGCATGGCCGTAGGGGACGTTTTCCAGGCACGGCCCGCGCAGGTCGGCGAGCACCTCATCCAGCAACTGCGGCCACGGCAGGTGGCGCGGCCCGGCGCCGTGTTGTTTCCGATCGGTGAACTGGCCCAGCAGCAGCCCGGCCGCCCGGGAGAGGACGCCGGCATTGCGGAGTTGGGTGAAGAGCCGGTCGAGGCGGTGCGGTTCCTCGTGGATGTCCTCCAGAAACAGCATCGCCCCGCGCAGGGACGGCAGGAAGGGTGTCGCGAGGTTGCTCACCAGCAGCGAGGCGCAGCCGCCGATCAGCGGTCCTTCCGCCCGGCCGGGACGCCGCGTCACCGGCGGATCGTCCGCGGGCAGCGGCAGGGTTCGGCTCTTGGCCCGGGAGGTTAGCGCGGCCCAAAAGTCTTCCTCCGTGAACGGGTCCACGCCCGCGGCGAACTCCACGGCCGGCATCGGACCGGAGAACGTGACCAGGCCGGCGCGCCGCAGCAGGGCCAGTTGCAGCGCGGTCAGGTCGCTGTAACCGACGAGGATCTTGGGTTGCCGGCGGGCGGCGGCGTAGTCCACCCGCGGGAGCAGGCGCTGGCAGCCGTAGCCGCCGCGGAGCGCAAAAATGGCGTCCACCTGCGGGTCCCGAAGCATCGCATTGAGATCGGCGAGCCGCTCGTCGTCGGTGCCGGCGAGGCAGCCGTGGGTTTTCGCGATGTGTTCCCCGAGCTTGAGCCGATAGCCGAGGCCTTCGAGGTAACGCACGCCAGCCGCAACCCGCTCCGGCTTCGGCGGGCTGGCCGGTGCGATCAATCCGATGACGGCCCCGCGGCGAAGGCGGGGCGGCTTAAGCAAGGTCACGCCGGAAGTTTGCCCAACAACCGGGCGCCGGCGCCAAAAAAACCGCCCGCCGGTTCCTTGGGTCCGGCGGGCGGTCGTTAGTTTGTCCCCACTTGAAACTGACCGGGCGGTTTCCGGATTCACCGGGAACCGCCGGGTGGCCACTACGGGCGTAGCAGCCGGAAGAATCCGGTGGCCCCGGTGGAATCGAGTTCCAGCGACGCCTTCCCGAGGGTGTCGGCAACGTCATCCCAACTGCTGGCCGAGGGATCCGTGGCCCGTTGCAACCGGATGGTCATTCCGCCGAACCACGTCAGGCGGAGGCGACCGTCGGGCAGCGTGAGCACGCTGAGCCGGAGCGGCACGGAGTCCACGGCGCGGGGATTGGTCCCGGCGAGGAACTCCTCGAAGTTGCGGCGGCCATCACCGTCGGTGTCGGCCAGGCCGTCCTGCGCGTCGCGGGCATTGAACCCGGTGCGGATCTCGAACCCGTCGGGCATGCCGTCGAGGTCGGTGTCGACGCGGGCGGCGCCGGCGGGTTGGGCGTTGTGCCACACGCCGGCAAGGCTCACCTGGCCGTCAAAGGTCGCCGCCGGGGCCAGCGCGAGCGCCGCGCCGGTGTCGCCCTCGATGATATTCGCCTGGGCGGGATCGAAGTTGCCGAGCACGCGCAGCAGGCGCGGGGAACCGCCGTTAGTCCCGCGCGTCCAGAGTTCGACTCGGAGCGTTTCCGGCGTGGGGTTGGCGGCGCGCTGAATTCCGCCGGCATTGCCGCCGGCGGCACCGAGGCTGCGGAGCTTGGCCGTGATCTGGCCGATGGTGACGCCCGGGCCGGGGTCGAGCATCAGGCGGTCGCCGGCGAGGCGGACATTGTCCCACAGGAAGTCGCCTTCCGGGTTCGGGTTCACATGCTGCCCGAAGCGCACGAAGATGCCGCCGTCCGCGACGCCGTCCGGCAGGCGCACAGTGGGCTGACTGCCGGAGCAGTAGGTGACGGTCGTGCATTCGTCCCAGGCGAAGGGGTTGCCCAGCGCAGGGCCGCGGTCCGACGGGATCGTTGGGCAGCGATCTTCGCCCGTCGCCGTAGTCACGGTGCTGTGCCCGTCGGCGTCCTCGTTTATCGAACGCTGCACAACGTCCCGCAACCCGTCGTTGTCATCATCGCGGTCATTGCAGTCCGGCTGTCCGTCGCCGTCGGAGTCCAGCCCCTCCCAGGCCGTGATCTCGACGGTGCCCCCCTCGCATGCCGTGATGGCGATGGTTTCGCTGTAGCCGACCACCTGCATGGACTGCTCGGAGTTGTGGTCGAGGCGATTGTCGGGGACTGTTTCAAGCTGCCCATCGCGCGGCACATACCAGTTCAGGCAGCCGTCATTGTCCTTGTCCGGGTCGCAACTGTCTCCCACGCCGTCGCCGTCGAGGTCTTTCTGGCTGGGGTTCTTGGTGGCCACGCAGTTGTCGCACACGTCCCCCACCTTGTCGCCGTCCTGGTCTTCCTGGCGCGGATTGGCCCGCTTCGGACAGTTGTCCTTGGCATCAATCACGCCGTCGCCGTCGGTGTCCGGTGGCGGCAGGTAGGTGTCGCAATCCGGCGCGTAGCTGCCGACGCCGACCGAGGCCCAGGCGTTCCGCACGTCGCAGACATCGGCCGCCGTGAAGCCGGCGAGCCGCCGCGACGCCAGAAAGTCGGCGATAAACACCTCCATTTCGCGCGCCTGCTCGAACGTGGCCGTGGACGGAAGGGCGGTCATCGCGGCGTAGAACAGTTGCCGTGCCTTGGTCTCGCCGATTCCGGCAATGCGAACTGTCGGTTCCGCGGCGTTGGTGGACGGCAGGAAGGCACCAGCAATAAGCCGATAGGAGGCGAGGTTGGGAATGCCGGAATTGCGATGCACGCCGCCTTGGTCGTTCGTGTCGTCCGGATCTTCGTCGGCACCGATCTGGAAGCGGTTGGCGTAGTGGGCCGGTTGGCGGCCCGAGACGTTGGTGCTGCCGGGATTCGACAGGTCCCGGATGGCGCCCTGGCCGCTGAGTTCCTTCTCGGAAAGCGTCCAGTTGGCGGCGCCCAGCTCCCGGTCCATCAGCACCGCCATGACATCCGAGTAGTGTTCATTCAACGCGCCGGACTCCCGTTCATACTCCAGCCCGCTGGAGTGAAGGATGACGCCGTGGGTGAACTCATGGGCCAAGGTCTCCCGATCCTCCGTGCCCGGCATGAACTCGATCGTGCCGCAGGTGTTCACAAACCGGGCACCGCCGGATTCCATGTTGGAATTGATGAAGATTTCAATCTGGGCACCGGAGCCGTCGTAGGAATCCCGGTCAAAGTGACGCCGGTAGAAACTGTAAACATCGCGGGCTCCCTGCCAGAGGACCTGGGCCGCCGGATTACCCTGATACAGCGGATCGATGCCGTCCTCATCCGCCACGAAATCGTCATTGGACGTCAGGAAGCAGAGGTCGCCCTGGCCGTTGGCTTCGTTTTCGGCGTCCTGCATGTCCAGGTCGAGACCATCCAACGGCCCGTCCGTCGCACTGACGGCGCGGCGGTGAAGGATCGCGCCGGTGTGGGCGTCCACGAAGAACTCCCGGTTGGCCCCGCGGTAAGCCACGCGCCAGGCGAGACGCGGATTCATCGGCGTGCCCTCGGCGAGCACGCACCGGTCGTAGATTGTCAGGCTGCTGTCCCGGAAGAGCTGCACCGAGGGCAGCGGCGCACGGGCGGCCTTGACGACGGCTTCGGCCTGTTCCGCCGAGAGCGTCGGCGTGACGTTGGGCAGGCGGGTCGCGAGTTCGTCGGAGGGCAGCAGGAAGCCCTGCGCGTTCAGCGCCTCGCCGTCGGCCAGTTGCACGGCGATCTCCGCGCCAAAGACGGGGATGCCCAGATGCGTTTGCGCTAGCGTGACCTGCGAGAGCACGCCTGGCTCCAGGCGCCGCGGCTGGAGTTCCTGGTCCGGGTCGTTCATGCGCAGCAGTTGGCGGAACTCGCGGGTGAAGCTGCGCGCCTGCGCTAGCGGGGTGTCCCCGGCCACGGTAATGCGGCCCTGAAGGTGAGCGGGGAAACCGTCGCGCATCCGCACGGTGGCGGGCACGGCAGACGCGTTTTGGAAGTTCCGCAGGGAGACTACCTGCAGGTCGTTGGAGTCGTCTCGCAGGTAGGACACGCCCCCGATCAGCGTGGCGAGCACCACTCCATTGGTGGTCTCCAGATAGACGTTCTTGGGGCCGGGAAGCTCGTCAACCATTCCTCCCGGCAGTCGGTTGCCCCATGCCTCGGTTCCACTCTGATTGACATACTGCACGCTGATGTCCCCAGGCGTGGAAGGGTTTGAAGACTGGCGCTCGCCGAGGCGGATTCGCATCGCCGACGTGAGTCCCCGGCCGCGAATTCTGAAATACGGAGTAGAAGAACTAAATATCCGTGGCTCGATGCTTTCCAGCGAGGGAGTGTCTGAAGTGCCTATCACCCGGGTCTTCGTCGCCACGATCTGCCCGCAGCGGCGCACGGTCACGTCATGGATGCCCACCGGTAGTTCCGGCAACGAAAAGCGCAGTTCCGTGGGCGCCACCCAGCGGACGTCCGGCACGCTGATTTCACCGATCCACACCTCGTCGCCGCGGAGAAAGTGGGTGCCGACCAGTCCCGTGTCTGCCGTGCTGCCCGACCATCCGGAGGTATCCAACCGGGTGATGGTGGGTTCACCTTCCGGCGCGAGCACCGTCACGGTGAAGCGGCATTCCGCGCGGTTGCCCGCGGCGTCCGTGGCCACGCCGATCACCTCGGTCGTGCCCACGGGGAACGGGGTGCCCGAGGGCGGCGTGCAGACCACGGTCACGCTGGGATCGCAGTTGTCACGGACGGGCACGTCGAAGAAGACCGGCGTCCCGCACGGGGCATCCGCGGAAAGGGTGACCGCAGATGGGCAGGTGATCACCGGCGCCTCGGTGTCGGCGCCGACGGAACCGCTCGCCGAACTGGCCGCGCCGTCCTCGTCGGTCGCCGTCACGGTGATCAGGTGCGGCCCCGGGGTGACGGGCACCGCGAAGTCCAGCACTGGGTTGGCGCCGCAGGCGTCGCACACCACGACGTGCGGCCCGTCATCCACCTGGTAGGTCACCGTCTTCACCCGTTGCCCGCAGGTGAGCACCGCGCCGGTGACCGGCACCGATCCGCCGGCGCAGGCGGGGATGCTGACGTTGAGCCGCAGGCAGCCTTCCACGCAGATGCGCTGGCGGGCCGGCACGTCGAGCGTGATCTCGTCGAGCTGTGTCTGGCTTTCTGAACCGTCGTCGTTGAGCACACTCAACTGCGGGCGTAGGCGGTAGGTGCCCTGCGGCAGCACCAGGGTAAGCACGCCGGTGTCGGCCGCGTCCGTTACGCCGGCGGGCAGGCCGGAGGCCGCCTCGATGTTCACCGCGTAGTTCCGCGAACGTCCCTCGAAATCCACGCCGGAAAACGTGCCCGGTGCCTGGACGACC
>JBIIUN010000275.1:0-7024 GCA_044339945.1 Kapaibacterium sp. (SeqCode) | reverse complement strand
ACAAACCCGTTGGCCACCGTCAGCATCGCCTGCCCAGTCTGCCCGCTGCCCTGCAAAAGCAGAATGGTTTTAGGGTTGCTCAAAACAACTGTGCCGACTGAATGGCTGCCATCGACTCGAACAATCAGCGCGTCCGCCCCGCCAATCACCGCGGTGTCGGCCGCGCCCGGCACGATCTGCGGCGACCATTTCATGGGGTCGCCCCAGGAGCCGTTGCCGCCACTCCAAGTCAGCGTGGCGGCGGAGGCGGTGAGCGAGAGCAGAGCCGCGGCCAACAACCGGGCGGCCCTGGGCAGGCAGGAATGGGAGTGGGTTTTCATGAGGGGAAGCCGGTCCAAGTGTTTCCGACTCATTGAGCGCGAAACTCCTGGATTCGCCCAGACAGGCAAATGCCTCCTGCCACCAGGAGGCATTTGCCTCCCCGGTCGGTGCGGGTTTCCTTTCGACTTGGCCGACCCGGTTTCCGTAAAAACAGGCCGTGGCCCGCCTGACCCTTGCCCTGTTGCAACGCCGCCTCGCGGCGTGGTGGACGCTCGCGGCCGGGCTATGCGTGACCGCCGCGCTGGGCTGGGAGTTGCACCGCGAGGCGGTGCAACTGGACCGGAAGCGGATAGTCCAGCGGGCCCTTGAGCTCAAGAGCGTGCTGGATGGGAGACTGGAACGGAGTGAGATGCTCCTCTACAACCTTCGCGACTACCTCACGCTAAGCGACGAAAGCCGGGAACCCGTCTTCGCCCGGTGGTGCTATGACAATGGTCTGACGATCAACTGCCCCTGGATCCTCGGCATTGCCCTTGCGACCAACCGCCACGAGGTGGACCTGCGGGCACGGTTGCCGAAGCCGCCGGCAAGCTGGAGCGAGGCGGAGTGGGAAACCATCAGTGCGCTCAGGCGCGAAACCCCGCTGGAGTGTCACCTGTCGCTGCATAGCGACCTCACAGAGGGCCGGCAGTTCCTGCCCGACTACGGCCTCCGCTGCGCCTATTCGAATCGCGATCCGGGCAACGCCGCCACCAGCCAAACCCGGCTCGCAGGTGCGGTCCTCGAATCGAGCCTGGGCATGAGCCACCGCCAGACGGTGATGCTCGACCTCCACGGCGACCCGATTGTTGGCACCGTGTTTTATATGCCGGTCTATCGTCCGGAACTGGCCGAATGCCTGGCCGTGCCCCGGAAGATTGACCATTATCACCGTTGCGCTCGCTGGCTGCACTTGTCCGCCGTGATCGTGGCCCCGGTGGATTTCCGCCGGCTCATTGCCAAGGCCGAAGCCGAAGCGGGCGACCTGGGCATTGAGATTTTCTCCTCGACCAATCACCTGACGGCCGAGACGTGGCTGAACCGCGACCGCCCCACCCCCCGGGCGGATGACCCCGCGTTCAGCGGGGGGCTGACGCACCGCCTGACTTGGCCCATATCTCGGCAGAGATTTACGCTCTTCTTCTACACCACGCCGCTGTTCGAGGCGCAGTCGCCGCGACGGCTGACGAAGACCGCCATAGTGGCCGGCCTCGCGGTCACGCTGCTGGCCACGGCGCTGGTGGGCTTGTCGGTGCGGGCGCGCAACCGGCAGGACGGCCTGACCGGACAGATCCGCGAGGCGCGCGATGCGCTGGCCGCCGCACAGCGGGAGCGGAACCGGATCAGCCGGGACCTGCACGATGGCACGATCCAGTCGCTCTATGCCATCCAGCTCGGGCTGGGGCACACCGTGGAGAAAATCGAGGGCGAGCCGGCCCGAACCCAACGGGAATTGTCAGCGGTGCGCCGGGACCTCGATGCCGTCATCGCCGAGATCCGGCAGTTCATCACCGCGGAGGCGGAGCCGGAAAAGGCCGTGGATCTGGGCGCGGTGCTGCACGCGCTGGTCGAACGCGTGCGACCCGGCACGAAGGCGGAGATCGTCCTGCACTGCGATCCCGCGGCGACCGAATGCCTGACGGTCGGCCAGGCGGTGCAACTGGCCAACATCGCCCGGGAGGCGCTTAGCAACAGCCTGCGGCACGCCCAGCCACAGCGGGTGGAAATCACTCTGCGCCCAGAACCGGAAGCGGTGGTGCTGGAGGTCCGCGACGACGGGGCGGGCTTTGATCCGGATGCCCCGGACCGGACCGGGGGCGGCCTAGGCAACATGACGGCGCGGGCGCGGGAGATGAACGGCACGTTGGACCTTGAGTCGGAGCGGGGCCGCGGCACCCGGGTCACCGTTCGGGTGCCGGCTTCCCCGCTGGCGGCTACCGAGACGGAGTCGCCGGATGATCGGGATGACGAATCGTGAACCAGGAAGCCCCCATCACGCTGCTGCTGGTGGACGATCATCCGGTCGTGCGCGATGGGCTGCGCCGAATTCAGGAACTGGAGCCGCGCATCGAAATCGTGGCAACTGCCGGCACCCGCCAGGAGGCGGTGGCAGCCGCCCGGCAGTTCCGCCCTGAAGTGATCCTGATGGATGTCCGCCTGCCCGACGGCGATGGCATCCAAGCGTGCCGGGAGGTCAGGAGGTTCCTGCCGGAATGCCATGTGCTCTTCCTGACCTCCTACGCCGACAACCGCTTTGTGCTGGCGGCGATGGAGGCGGGCGCCGACGGCTACCTGCTCAAGGAAAGCGACACCCGGCGGATCGTGAGCGCGATCCATTCCATCGTGAGCGGCGGGACGGTCTTCGACCCCGTCGTGGCGCGCGAACTGGCCGGAGCCCCGCATAACGGCGGCGGCAACACGTTGGCGATCCTGACACCGCTGGAGACCCGGGTCCTGGCGGAAGTGGCCATAGGGAAGACGGACAAGGAGGTGGCCGCGGCGCTCAGCCTCACACCAAAAACCGCTCGCAATTACGTCACGCGAGTCTTCACAAAGCTGAACGTCCACACGCGGACCGAGGCGGCGCTGCTCTACACGCGGTCCACCGAGAGCGTGCCGCCGCCGTGGGAATCGGCAGGTTAAGCGGGATGGCTAAAGTCGCGGCGGCGCCCCCGATCGTCCCCGCGCCGGAAGGCTCGACACCGCGCGCTGGCAGCCCATCCTTCGCGCGATTCCAGCCGCCGGATCATCGTCGATGAAACCCAGCCTATTCGCCCTGCTTTTCGCCTTTGCCCTGGGTGCGGCTGCACCCCGGGCCGGGGCGGAGTCCATCGCCCGGCGGTGGGACGAGGAAATCCTCAACGCCATCCGCATCGACCTGCCGCATCCGCCGGTGCACGCGCGGAACCTCTTCCACCTTTCGGCGGTCATGTATGACGCCTGGGCGGCCTACGACACCAACGCCGCCGGCTTTCTGTATCACGCCAAACACCCCGCGGCCAACGTCAGGGCGGCGCGCACGGAGGCGATCAGCTACGCCGCCTACCGGCTGCTCCGGCAGCGTTACGCGCTCTCCCGCGGGGCCGTCACCACGCTGGCCGTGCTGGATGCGCGGTTCGCGGCGCTCGGCTACGACCGCAACCAGCTCGGGGTCGACCCGGCCACCCCCGCCGGCGTGGGCAACGCCGTGTTCGCCGCGTTGTCGGCCTACGTCGCGGAGGATGGCGCCCGGCAGAACTTCGCCTACACGGACCTGCTGCCGGCGGAGGGCGGTTACCAGCCGGCCAACCTCCCGTTGGGGATCGCCATCCCGGGCACGCTCGCGACGGACGTGAACCGTTGGCAGCCGCTCGCGGTCACCGACGCAACCACGCAGAACGGCATTCCCACGGACTCGATCCAGAGGTTCCTCGGGCCCCAGTGGCTCAACGTGCGTCCCTTCGCGCTGACGCGCGACGAAGCGAACCGCCCGTGGATTGATCCCGGACCGCCGCCCCGCCTGGGCACGGCCACCGACGCGGAGTTCCGCGCCAACGTGGTCGCCGCGCTCCGTTACGCGAGCGAACTGACGCCCGACGACGGGGTCACCCAGGATTTTTCGCCGGGCAAGTTCGGCAACAATTCCCTCGGTGCCAACGACGGCGCCGGCCGGCCCGTGAACCCGTTTACCGGCCAGCCATATGCGCCCAATGTCCTGAAGCGCGGCGATTTTTCCCGGGTCCTCGCCGAATTCTGGGCCGATGGGCCCACCTCCGAAACCCCGCCCGGCCATTGGAACACGCTCGCGAACTACGTCACGGACTCCGGCCAGTTGGAGCGACGCATCGGCGGCGTCGGCCCGGTGGTGGATGAGCTGGAGTGGGACGTGAAGCTCTACTTCGCGCTCAATGCCGCTGAACATGACGCCGCCTGCGCCGCCTGGTCCCTGAAGCGCCACTACGACGGCTGGCGGCCGATCACGGCAATCCGATACCTCGGCCAACTGGGACAGAGCAGCGATCCGTCAGCGCCGCGGTTTCACACCAATGGCCTGCCGCTCGTTCCCGGTTTGGTCGAGCTCGCCACCGCGGAAACCTCGGCCAACGGTGGACGCCACGCTGGTTATCCCCTGGGCAGCCTGCTGGTGCTGTCCTGGCCGGGGCAGCCCCGCCTGCCCGCCGCGCAGTATTCGGGCGCCCGCTGGATTCGGCCGGAGAATTGGCTGCCCTTCCAGAAGCGGAACTTCGTGACGCCGGCATTCCCCGGCTACGTCTCGGGCCACAGCACGTTCAGCCGGGCCGGCGCGGAGGTCCTGACGGCGTTCACCGGGTCACCCTTTTTCCCCGGCGGCCTGGGCACCTTCACCGCCACAAGAAACAGCTACCTGACCTTTGAGCTCGGTCCGTCCGAAAACGTCCAGCTCCAGTGGGCGACCTACTTCGACGCCGCCGACCAATCCGGCATCTCGCGCATCTGGGGCGGCATCCATCCGCCCGCGGACGACTTCGCCGGGCGGCGCGTCGGCGCGGAAGTGGGGCAACGCGCCTGGGCCCTCGCCCGGCGCTACTTCGACGGCAGCGTGAGCCGGCAGGGCGCGCCCATGACCCTGGAACGGCTGGCCGACGGCGGCATTCTCACCCGTTGCGAAACCGTCCGTGGCCAGAGCTACCGCCTGCAATCCACGCCCGACCTCGGGACCGAGTTCACCGACGAGCCGGGCGGCCGTTTCCAGGCCGTGGATTCGCCGACGCTCCAGACGTATCCAGCCGCGGCGCCTGCCCGGTTCTTTCGCCTCCTCGCCGAGCCGTAGCCCGCCTGAATGTCCCGCCGGCCTTTCCGTTTGACCGCCATCCGAATCTCCGCCGCAATCCGCGCGTGAACCTCCGTTCATTCCTCACCTCCGCTTCCGTTGCCGTCGTCGCGCTGCTCACCGGCTGCGCCACTTCGGGTCGTCCCAACATCCTGGTCTCCAGCCATTCGTCCGCCCACCCCGGGCCCGCCGGCGAAAGCTGTGATGCCTGCGGCAAAGACTGCTGCGACACCAAGTCGCCCAAGGCCGTCTACGAGCTGCGCATCTACCACATCGCGGCCGGCAAGGCCGAGGGACTGCACAACCGCTTCCGCAACCACACGCTCAAGCTCTTCAAGAAGCACGGCATCGAGAGCATCGGCTACTGGATGCCGGCCGACGAAAAGGACCAGCGCCTGCACTTCCTGCTCCGTTACCCGAGCCGCGACGCGCGTGAAGCCTCCTGGAAGGCCTTCGTCGCCGATCCCGATTGGCAGTCTGCCTACAAGGCCAGCGAGGCCAACGGCAAGCTGGTCGATAAGGTGGAGAACCCGTTCTTCGTGGAGACCGACTACTCGCCCAAGGTGAAGACGGGCAACGTGTCCAAGGGCGGTGTCTGGGAATTGCGCGACTACACCACGCCCGCCGGCCGCCTTGCGAATCTCGACGCCCGTTTCCGCGACCACACGCTCGCCCTCTTCGCCAAGCACGGCATGGGCAATCAGGGTTACTTCCACGTCATGGATGACCAGGCCGGCGCCGGCACCAAGCTGGTCTATTTCCTGACCCACAAGTCGCAGGATGCCGCCAAGGCTTCCTTCTCCGCCTTCGGGGCGGACCCCGCGTGGAAAGCCGCGCGTGAAGCCAGTGAGAAGGCTGCCGGCGGTTCCCTCACGGTGCCCGGCGGCGTGAAGTCCACCTTCCTGAAGCCGACCGACTACTCACCGACGAAGTAGCCATGCTGCTCGTCCGCACCCGCGTCGCCCCAAGTCCGATCCACGGCTTGGGGCTTTTTGCGGCCGAAGCCATCCCGCGCGGCACGCCCGTGTGGCAGTTCCGGGAAGGTTTCGACCACGCCTTCACGCGCGCCGAGTTCGCCGAACTGCCGGCGCCGGCCCGGGAGCATCTCCGCTGGTTCAGCTATTTCGACGCCACCCAGGACGCCCTGATCAAGAGCGGTGATCTGTGCTGCTTCATGAATCACGCCGACGCCCCGAACACCGGGTCCGGCCCGCACGCCGGCGAACCGGTGATCACCGTGGCGCGCCGCGACATCGCGGCCGGCGAGGAACTCACCTGCGACTACCACGCCTTCGACGCCGACGTGGCGTGGAAGTTCGGCCGCGTCCCGGTGGACGTGGAGCTAGGAACTCTGCAGCCTTGACCAAGCCAATGACCCCCACCGAAGCCGCCGCCCTCCTCGACCGTTTCCAACGCGGTGAAACCGACCGCGACGCGGTGCTCCGTGCCTTCCAGGCCGCGCCCGTGCAAGAACTTGGCTTTGCCGCCGTCGACACGCACCGGGCGCTCCGGAAGGGCTTTCCTGAGGTGATCTTCGGCGCGGGCAAGACGCCGGACCAGGTCGTCGCCATCGCGGAGAAGATCGTGGCCGCCAATGACCGCGTGCTCGTCACGCGCATCACGCCCGAACACGCCGCGGCGTTCCGGAAGAAGTTCCGCAAGTCCGTCCACCATGAGGCGGCGCGCTGCCTGACGCTGGAGCGCAAGCCGCTCGCGAAACGTCCCGGCTACATTGCGGTGGTGTGCGCGGGCACCAGCGACCTGCCCGTGGCCGAGGAGGCGGCGCTCACCGCCGACTTCATGGGCAATGAGGTCCGCCGCATCCACGACGTGGGCGTGGCCGGCATTCACCGGCTATTCCGCCGACTCGACGAAATCCAGGCGGCCAACGTGGTCGTGTGTGTCGCGGGCATGGAGGCGGCGTTGCCCAGCGTG
>JBIIUN010000274.1:0-7031 GCA_044339945.1 Kapaibacterium sp. (SeqCode) | reverse complement strand
CCGAGGCCGACATTGACGAGCTGCTGGGCTACGTGAAGCGGGCCAACCTGATGAGCCTGTATCACGGCAACCTCTTCAAGAGCTGGGGCCACTACGAGCCGAACCCCAAGTTCTTCCCGAACGGAGAGGCCGGGGTGAAAGCCTGCGTCGCCAAGGCCACGGCCCTCGGCATCCGGTTGGGCGCCCACACGCTTTCGGACTTCATCCAGACGCACGACGCGTATGTGTCGCCCGTGCCGGATCCCCGGTTGCTCCGGACCGGCTCCAGTGAGTTGGTGGACGCGGTGGAGGCCACGGCCGGCACGATCACCGTCGCCTCGCCGGAATACTTCGCGCAGGAAGATCGCAACGAGCTGCACACGGTCGTCATTGGCCAGGAACTGATCCGCTACCGCGCCGTGAGCCGCGAAGCCCCTTGGCGGCTGCTGGATTGCCAACGGGGCGCGTATGGCACCACGGCGGCCCCGCATCGGGCGGGAGCTTCGGTGGGGAAGCTGATGGATCACTCCTACAAGGTGTTCTTCCCCGACCTGGACCTGCTGCGTGAGATTGCCGGCAACCTGGCGCGGGTTTTCAACGCGACCGGGCTGAGCCACATGGACTTCGACGGTCACGAAGGCTGCCTGGCGCCGGGGCAGGGCACCTACGGCAACGAACTTTTCGCCAAGGAATTTCACGACCGGCTTGACCATACGGTCATCAACGGCACGAGCCCGCCGTTGTCCCACTTCTACTGGCACTTCAACAGCTACTGCAACTGGGGCGAGCCGTGGTATGGCGGCTTCCGCGACAGCATGCAGGAGTATCGGATCAACAATCAGGCCTTCTGCGAGCGGAACTATATCCCGAAGATGCTCGGCTGGTATCTCCTCACCCCGACGACCTGCCTGTCGGACATGGAGTGGATGCTCGCCCGCGCGGCCGGCTTCGACGCCGGCTTTGCGCTCGCGACGAGCCCGACGTCCTTGCGGCGGAATCCCGAGACGGCCCGGTTGCTCGACGCCCTGCGCGAGTGGGAGAACGCCCGTCGGAGCGGCGCCTTTCCCGCCGGCCTGCGCGAGCAACTCCGCAACCCCAAGCGGGAGTTTCACCTGGAACCCATCGCGGCCGGCGCCTGGGACATTTTCCCGTTCCATGACTCGCCGGAATTCACGCACGCCCAGGTGGAGCGTCAGCCGGGCGAACCCACCTCGGCGCAATGGGCTTGGGCCAATCCGGACCAGGCGCAGGCGCTGCAGTTCAAGCTCCGCGTGGTCGGCGGCGGCGGTTCCATCACCAACGCGGCATTCGAGGTTGGCCGGTCGGCCGCGCTGCAATTGCCCGTCGAAGTCCGTGCCGGTCAAACGCTGCTGGTGGAAGGAGACGCGATCGCCCGCGTCTACGACGCCCAAGGCCGTCAAATCTCCGCGACCCCGCTGAAGATGCGCCCGCCGACCGTGGAAGGCGGGACCAACTCCGTCCAGTTCGACTGCGAGTTCCAAGGGGAGGTTCCGCCGAAGGCCATCGTCACGTTCAAGACCAAGGGCGCGCCGGAACGGGTAAGCGCGCCGGCCGCCCGTCCGTGAAGTCCGGCGCCTTCGTTTTGTCGGGATCGGGCGCATCGTTTCACCGTGGCGACCGGAGCCGGTCCGCACGGTAGCGGCGGACGTCAGTCCGTGGCGGTGCTGGGCGGCGCGGCCTGACTGCCACCGACTCACGTCGGCGGCCACGGCGTGGGCTCCGACCGGCGGGTCCCGCACACGGTGCTCCGGTGCGCCCGTCGGGATCCGTCCGCGACATCGGCGCTTCCCTCCGCGGGGCTTCCGTGCTTTCTAGGCCGACCGCATGTCGAAGGATTTCATCCGCCTCCGGGGCGCCCGGCAGCACAACCTCAAGAACCTCTCGCTGGCGATCCCGCGCGACCGGTTGGTCGTGCTCACCGGGCCGAGCGGCTCGGGCAAGTCGTCGCTGGCGTTCGACACGATCTTCGCCGAGGGACAGCGGAAATACGTCGAGTCGCTGAGCGCCTTCGCCCGACAGTTTCTCGACCAGTTGCCCAAGCCTGACCTCGACCACATCGAGGGGCTTTCCCCGGCCATTGCCATTGAGCAGCGGTCCAGCGGCGGCAACCCGCGCTCGACCATCGCAACGACGACCGAGATCTACGATTACCTGCGCCTGCTCTACGCCAACGTCGGCCAGGCGCATGATCCTGCCACCGGCACGCCGTTGAGCGCGCAGACGCCGAGCGAGATCGTGGACAAGGTGGCCGCGCTGCCGCCGAAGACGCGCGTGATGTTGCTCGCGCCGGTGGTGGACGAGCAGCGGGGCGAGTTCCGCGACGTGTTGGAACGGCTGGCTCGCGAAGGTTTCGTCCGCGCCCGCGTGGACGGCCAGGTCATTGAGCTGATCGCCAACAAACCCGCCCGCCTCGACGCCAAGGCCAAGCACACCATCGAGGTGGTCGTGGACCGCGTGGTCATCGCCGACGGCGTCCGCACCCGGCTGTCCGATTCCATCGAGACCGCTTTGCGCTGGGGCGAGAGCCGCTTGCTGGTCCTGCACCAGCCGCCCGACAGCCCGGACCCGAACCGCTGGCTGGAGACGCTGCATTCCACCCGGATGTATTCGCCGGCGACGGGCCGCAGCTTCGACACGCCGACGCCGCAGCACTTCTCGTTCAACTCCCCCAAGGGCGCCTGCACCGTCTGCCACGGGCTCGGGCAGAAACTGGTGTTTGACCCCACGCTCATCGTGCCGGACGAAACCAAGTCACTCGAAGATGGCGCCGTGAAGCCGTATCGCGGCCTGGGCGGGAAGAAGATGGTGGTTTACTACAAGGGGCTGCTCAAAGGCGTGGCGACGCACTACGGCGCGCCGCTGGATGCCCCGTGGAAAGACCTGAAGCCCGAGTTCAAGGACCGGCTCCTCAACGGCACGGGCGCGGACGAGATCGAGTTCTGGTTCATGCACGCCGGCGCGCCGCGCAAGACGAAGAAGGTCTTCGAAGGCGTGTTGCCGAACTTGCAACGCCTCTATGCCGAGAGCGAAAGCGAGTTCACCCGCAACCGGCTCAAGAACTACATGACGCTCTCGCCGTGCGACGCCTGTGGCGGCCGGCGACTGAAGCCCGATGTGTTGGCCATTACCTTGCCGCGGAGCGGGGAGACTCATCAGTGTTCAGTGGTCAGTAATCAGTCCGGGAAGGCGCCCGCCCCACTGAAAACTGAATCACTGAATACTGATCACTCCGTCCCCGGCCTCAGCATCGCCGACTTCGGCCGGCTTTCGATCGCGGAAGCCGACTCTTTCCTCGCCGGGCTGCCGCTCACTGAGTTCCAGCGCAAGGTCGCCGGCGACGTCATCCGTGAAGTCCGCGCCAGGCTCGGGTTCCTGATCGAGGTTGGCCTGGGTTACCTGACCTTGGACCGTGAAAGCGGCACCCTGAGCGGTGGTGAGGCCCAGCGCATCCGCCTCGCGACGCAGATCGGTGCCGGCCTGATGGGCGTGCTTTACGTGCTGGACGAACCGAGCATCGGCTTGCACCAGCGCGACAATGACCGGTTGCTCGCGACGCTGAAGCACCTGCGCGACCTCGGGAACACCGTGCTCGTGGTCGAGCACGACGAGGACACAATCCGCGCGGCCGACCATGTCGTGGACATGGGCCCCGGCGCGGGCGTCAACGGCGGGGAGATCGTCGCTCAGGGAACCGTGGCGGAGATCCTCGCGCACCCGAAATCCACCACCGGGCGTTACCTGCGGGGTGACCTGAAGATCGAGGTGCCGCGACAGCGGAATGCGCCGCGCGAGGACAAGGGCTGGATCGAGGTCGTCGGCGCGCGGGAGAACAACCTGCGGAACGTCCACGCCCGGTTTCCGCTGGGCCTCTTCACCTGCGTCACTGGCGTCAGCGGCAGCGGGAAGTCCACGTTGGTCGATGACATCCTGCGGCGCGCCATCTTCCGGCAGTGGTATGGTTCGAAGGAAAAGCCCGGCTTGCACGACGAACTGCGCGGCCTGGAGCTGTTCGAGAAGTGCGTGGTCGTGGACCAGTCACCCATCGGCCGGACGCCGCGGAGCAATCCGGCGACGTTCACCGGCATGTTCAACGAGATCCGCGACCTGTTCGCCTCGTTGCCCGCGGCCCGCGTGCGCGGCTACGAGACCGGCCGGTTCAGCTTCAACGTGAAGGGCGGCCGCTGCGAGAAGTGCGAGGGCGACGGCCTGCTGAAGATTGAGATGCATTTCCTGCCGCCGGTGTTCGTCACCTGCGAGTCGTGCGGTGGCAAACGCTACAACCGCGAGACGCTGGAGATCACCTACAAGGGACTGAACATCGCCGACGTGCTGAACATGACGGTGGACGAGGCGGTCCACTTCTTCCGCGCCGTGCCCAAGCTCCATGAGGTGACGCAAACTCTCGCGGAAGTCGGCCTCGGCTACATCCGGCTTGGGCAGTCCGCCACGACGCTTTCCGGCGGCGAAGCCCAACGTCTCAAGTTGGCCGCCGAACTCAGCCGCCGGCAAACCGGTCGGACGCTTTACCTGCTCGACGAACCGACGACCGGCCTGCACTTCGCCGACGTGGCGAAGTTGCTGGAAGTGCTCTTTCGCCTGCGTGCCAGCGGCAACACGCTGATCGTCATCGAGCACAATCTCGATGTGATCAAGACGGCCGACTGGGTGATCGACCTCGGTCCGGAGGGCGGCGGCCGTGGCGGACAGATTGTCGCCGAAGGCCCGCCCGAACGGATCGCGGCGACGCCGGTGAGTCACACGGGAAGCTACCTGGCGCGAATGCTGAAGTAGGGCGGGTTGGCACTGCAGTTGCGAACTGTGGGAGTCAATGAACCCCATCCTCGCGACACTCCCGGTCACGCACCTCGTGCACGGGGTAATGCCGCTGGTAATTCTCGCCAGTGCCCTTGGCGGGGCTCTCTTCGGTATGGTCAGGCTGCGCAAACGATCACCGGATTGGGCCGACATTATATCGGTCTGCCTAGCGCCAGTGATGTTCGTCGCGTTCGGGTTTGGCGGTCTCGGCTCGCACTGGCCCGACGACACCATTTCGGGATACTTCGCGATTGGATTTTGTTATCTGGCAGCGCGGTTAGCGTGGTCTTCGCAAAGCTTCTTCATTCGACGAGCTGCCCGAACAGAAAGCATCTTGTTTGGAACGCTGCTGCTCCTGCTGCTCAGCCTGTCTTTTTGGCTACGCCTCGACTGGTGGTGGGAACACTCCTAGTTCACGCCCCTAGGCGGGGCTATTTCTCAAACGGCGTCCGGATCATGCCGCGGATGGTTTGGCGGCCGTCGGCATCCATGCCGTCCAGGCCGAAGCGGATTTCTTCCGGGCGGGCTCGCAGCCGGAAGCTGCCAAACAGGCGATCCCAGACGGACAACAGGGAGGCGTAATTGGAGTCGGTGTCGGCGGGTTCGCGGGAATGGTGAACCTTGTGCAACCCCGGGGTGACGATGAGCCAGCGCAGCGTCCGTTCCCACGCGGACGGCAAAGCCACGTTCGCATGCTGCAACTGCACGCAGCCCTGGAGCAGCGTCTCATACAGCACGACGTGCCCGAACTGGAGTCCGATCAGCGGGATGACCGCGAGCCGGAGCAGGGAGGACAGGCCGATCTCGACGAGGTGGAAGCGATTGGCGGTGGTCACGTCCATCCGGGCGTCGGAATGATGCACGCGATGGAAGTTCCACAGGCCGGGCAGTTCGTGGGCCGAGCGATGCCACCAGTAGGTCCAGCAATCGAACAGCAGCACGCCGAGCAATGCCGCGGGCCAGCCGGTCAGGCCCAGCCAGTTCAGGAGCCCGAACCGGTGTTCCGTCGCCCACCCGGCCACGGCTTTCCAAGCCCAGACGAACCCGACGACGACGAGCAGCGCGTTGAGCGCTCCGATCGTCACGTTGCGGACGCCGTGGCGCCAACGGTCCCGCGCGCCGAGGAAAAGGGCGAAACACGGCGCCGCCGTTTCCCAGAGCAACAGCACGCTCAGCCACGCCACGCTGGCCACGCCGCGCCAGCGTCCGAGTTCCGTGAGGTCGGTCACCGGGGCGCCTCCACCTTGGCCGGACGCAGCCCGGGGTGGAGCAGCTTGCCGAACGTGGCGTTGTAGGGATGCACCACGTGGACCCGTTGACCGTCACGTTCGACCGGATGGCCTTCGTTGGCCCACTGGAAGATTGAGCCTTCGAGGTTCATTACGTTCGTGAAGCCCGCCTGCAGCAGCCGCGTGGCGCAGTCGCTGGAGCGATAGCCCACGGAGCAATAGACCACCACCGCGCGGTCGGGGGACAGCGTGGCCGCCAGCGCTGGGCCGGAGATTGCCGGGTCCACCTGGCGGGCGCCGGGCAGATGGCTGACGGCAAATTCAGTCGGGGTGCGGACATCGAGCAAGAGCGGGGCGGGGCGATTGGTGTCGGCCAGCCACTGGGCGAGGTCGGCCGGCGCGAGTTGCCGGACTTCGGGGAAGCGTTCGCGCACGAGCGTCCGCATGCTCTCCATACCGTCGCGGGCGGGTTCGAAGGCGAACACCACCAGCGCGAGAACGACCACCGCCACGAGTGCAACGAAAGCCCAGTTCATGGAACGCATGCGCAGGTCGTCGGTAGCACCGTTGCCCCGTCTCCGGCAACGCTCGGGCGCGTTTTTCGCGGCTTGATTGGGTCAGCGCAGGTCGCTCGCCGGGGTTGGCGGTGGCGCCCCTTCATAACGGGAAGGGAAATGAGCTGGCGGCTGCCATCAAAGAGAGTTGCCTCGGCAACGGCACCCCGGCGGATTTGCCCGCGACGTTGCCGGACCGAAGGATGATTGTTTCAAACGCGGCGCCTAGTTGGGGGATGGACCTGCGGATCGCTTGGGGATGCTTGACCATGAATCCCAGGATTCGGACCCGTTTCCCATCGAGAGAGGTGAGCCGCTCCGTCATCTCGAGGCCCTTGGGGCCCACGGGCAGCTTGAAGAACTCATCGAAGAACAGGTCGGAGACACCCTCTGGTGGGGCGGGTAAGGCCGCGACCTTCGCCCGCAGCTGCTG
>JBIIUN010000273.1:0-7032 GCA_044339945.1 Kapaibacterium sp. (SeqCode) | reverse complement strand
ACTGCGTGATCGGCGCGTTCGTCCACGCGATGCGGAACACCCGGCCTTCGTTGAGCATCTCGCCGTTCGCCTTGCCGTCCTTCCACTCCACGCCGTAGCCGCTGCTCCAGCCCAGGCACCACAGCGCGCCGTCGGGGCCGACTTCCAAATCCGTCGGACGAAACAGCCCCGAGCCAGCGGTGACGAACGGCTGCCACCGGCCGCCGGTCGGTTGCATCAACGCGCCGTCCCAACGCGGGCGATAGACGAACGTCGTCTTGTCCAGCCAGTCGTTGACCAAGAACACGCGGCGGAACTCCGGCGGAAACTGCGGTGCGTCATAGAAGATGATCCCCGTGCCGGAGCCGTGGAAAACCGGGGCGCTGATCGGCGTCGTGGGCGGGTTGCCCGCGCCCGACCAGCTCGTGCTCCACGGATGATTCCAGCCGAAGTGCGCGCCGAAGAACGGGCTGAACACGCGGTCCCCTTCGTTCTGGTCGTTGTCCGTGCCGAGCCAGTTGAAGCCGGAATCGAACGTGATGTCCCACGGATTCCGCAAACCGCGCGCCACGATTTCCAGATTGCGCCCCCCGTCGTCGCACCGCAACACGCCGCCCATGTAACCCCAGTCGTCGTCGGGATCCTGATAGGTGTGGCGATAGTCGGCGGGCTTAAAGGTTTTCGGCTCGGGAAAATCCTTCGCGCCCGGAGGCGTGGGCAGGCCGAACAAATCGCGGAAAGGTTTCGGCGCGTAACGCTCCGCCGTGTTCAATCCCTTCGAGTTGCCCTTCGACATGTAGAGCTTGCCGTCGGGCCCCCAGTTCAGCCCATGCAAGCCGTGTTCGAGATTGCCGAGATCGGTGAACACACGGACGTATTCATCGGCCACATCGTCGCCATCGAGATCGCGCACGACCGTGAGATCGGGCGAGTTGGCCACCCACAAATCCCGGCCGTGCCACGCAAGTCCCTGGATGGCGTTGAACCCGGTGGCGAACGTCTTCGTGCGATCCGCTTTGCCATCGCCATTCGTGTCGAGCACCAGCACGACGCTGTCGCCCGGTGTGTTCGGCTTGGGATTGCGATACTGCGGTCCCATGCCGACGCAGAGGCGGCCCTTCGCATCGAAGGCCATCGAGCACGGCTGGCGCACGAGCGGTTCACGCGCGAAGAACGACACCTCGAAGCCGGCCGGCACGATGGGCAGCGCGTCGCGGTTCACTTCGCGATCGAACTGCCAGCCGGGTCCTTGCTGGGCCAAGGCGGAGCAACACGCGCCGACGGCGGCGAACACTGCGCAGATCCGTGTGAGGTGATTCATCCTCATAGCTTGAATAGTTGCCGGGCATTGCCGCTGAGGATCTTCGCCTCGGTGGCGGCGGGGAGGTTAAGGCTACGGAAGGGATCGAGAATCTCCTTCGGCTGCACCCAGGGATGGTCGCTGGAGAAAAGCAGTTTGTCGGCGCTGCTGAAATCGAGGGCGAACCGCATCGCCTCGGGCAGCGGCGAGACGATGTCCATGTAGATGGATCGCAGATACTCGCTGGGCTTGCGCTGAAGGTTCTGTGGGCCGCGCTTGAGCACCGCGAGTTGGTGGTCCATGCGACCGCAGATATAGGGCAGCGTGCCCCCGAGATGGGGGCAGACCAGCTTGAGCTTCGGGTGCCGGTCGAGCAAACCGCTGGCAATGATGCGGGCCAGCGCGATGGTGTTCTCGAACATGTTTCCCAACGTGCTGGTCAGCTCGTAGCCCTTCACCTGCCCCGTCGTCATCGGCATGGCCGGATGCAACAGGATGGGCACGTCCAACTCCTCCGCGCGGGCGTAGAGCCAGTGAAACTGCGGCTCGTCGCACCAGGCACCGGCAAGGTTCGTGTAGAGCAGGATGCCCCGGAAGCCGAGCTTCTTCACGCAGCGATCCAGTTCCGCTGCGGCGGCCTTCTCGTTCTGCAACGGCAGCGTGCAAAGCCCTCGGAAGCGCATGGGGTGTTTGGCGATCACACCCGCGAGCGAATCGTGGATGACCTGTGCCACCGCCGGGCCGTCGTCCCCAAACCATTCCGGCCCCGGATCGTTGGTGCTGAGCAGGGTGATCTCGATGCCGCTGGCGTCCATCGCAGCAAGCTTGGCCTCCACGCTGACGTAGGCCGCGGGCACCTTGCGCAACCAGTCACCCATCTTGAGGAACGTAGCGCCTCCCTGGGCATAGACGAGCGGATCGGCCTTGCGCCCGCGCATCATGTCCAGCACCTCGGGGAGGAAGAGATGACTCTGGCAGTCCACAATGCCTCGGGTGAGTCGGGACTCGGCCGCCACGATCGGCAACCCGACCAATGCGGAGCCGGCTCCCGCAGTGGCGAGAAAACGGCGGCGGTTGAACGGCTGGGGTTTCATGGTGGAGATCCGGGGTCAGGCAACGGGGGCATTGCCGGTGGAGTCGAACCATCGCTGGAACATCAGATCGGTCTCGCGGACACCCCGCCGCATTTCCGGGATCATTCGTCGCCAGTGGCTTGCGAGGAAGCGGGGGTGCTTCACACTGTCCACCGCATACTTCCGCGTGGCCCTCGATAGATCCAGGCTCTCCATGAGCACGCCTTCGCGGCGGTTGTCGGCCAGTTGCAGAAATGACCCGTCCGGCGCGACGATCTTCGAATCCCCGGCGGACCACTTGCCGTCGCCCTGTGGGCCAACGGAGTTCGCGAACACGTAGTAAACGGCGTTCTCGAAGGCCCGCACGGGGATGCCGTCCCGGCCACGGCGTTTGGCACGTGACACAGGCAGGGCATCCATCCCGGCATTCGGATGGAACACGATCTGCGCACCGGCCATGACAGGCAGCCGCACGAGTTCGGGATAGCGTCGCTCGTGGCAGATGATGGCCGTCGCGGGAACGCCATCGAGCGAGAACAGAGAGAGACCGTTGCCCGGTGTGAACCACCGGCGGTCCGCCTCCACGAGCTGGCACTTGGCGTAGGCGTGGACAAGCCGTCCGCAGCGGTCGAAGACTACCAGCGCATTGTAGAGTTTTCGTCCGGCGAAGATCGGGCTGCCGACCAGCAGGTTGACCCGGAGCCTGGCGGCAACGGCCGCGACCGAGCGGAGGGCTTGGCGGACCCCCGCGGGCTTCAGCGCGCCGAAGTCGCACGCGTAGCCCGTGGTGGCGCATTCCGGAAAAAGCACGGCGTCGGCCCCGTCCGCCGCAGCCTTGATGGCGGCGTGTTCGATCTTCTCCAGATTACCGGCGATGGAGTCGGCGAAGATCAACTGCACGGCCGCGACGCGCAGGCTTTTCGGCTTGGAGCTCGGAACCTTCGGGGATCGGTTCATGCGTTTAGCTTCTTGTCGGTGGTGTCGGGCGCCCACCAGATGACGACGAGGCCGAGCAAGTAGATGAGTCCGCACGTTGCGCCCACCTTCGGATAGGATCCGCCCATGGCTGCGAACAGTCCGCCCGCCGCGAACACGCCCAGCGCGGTCGCGAAACGGCCGACGTTATAGGCGATGCCGCTGCCGGACGCGCGGACGCGCGTGGGGAAAAGCTCCGGCAGGTAGAGCGGCAACCAGCCGAAGAAGAGCGTCGTGACGAAGCCCTGCGCAAAGACGCTCGGCAGGAAGGACGCCTGCAACGGCGCGGTGCCAAGAAACATCAGCGCCGTCAGTGCCGCGGCGCCAGCACTCATGATCGCATAGGCGCGGCGGCGTCCGAGCCAGGCGGCGATTTGCGCGCCGGTGAAACTGCCCAGGACCGCGCCGAGCGCCCACCAGCCTTGCGTGATCGCCTTGTAGCCGGGCGCGGTCGTGCCGCCGACTTTGTCCGCCCATGGAATCATCCACTTGCTCGCGGCCCACGCGCCGACCATTGGGATTGAACCAAGCAGGATGCCGATGAGCATGAGGCGAAGCAGCGGTGGGCGGAGCAGTTCGCGCAGCGCAGAAGCGGACCTCTGGGCAGCGGAGCGAGAGTTTTCGTCTGTCCGTCGAGCATTTCGGGACGCCTGCCACAACGGCGATTCGGGAATCACCGTCAACGCGAGCAGGCCGAGCACAGCGGGGGCGGCGGCGAGTTGGAAAATCCACCGCCATGACTCCGGCGTGATGTGCCAGGTGCGGGCGATCTGCGAGAGCATGAGAATCCCGCCATTGAGAGCCGCGCCCATCAGCCCGGCGATGATGGGGCGTGACCTGTCCGGCCAGCATTCCGCCGCCAGTGCCACGGCGTTTGGCCACACGCCGCCCACGCCGAGGCCGACCATGAAACGCAGCACGAGCATTTGTTCCTGCGTTTGCACGAACGCCCCCAGCCCGGCGAACACGGAGTAAAACAGAATGCTGACGCCGAGTGCGCGGGTGCGACCAATCCGATCCCCCAGGCTTCCAAGAAGGATTCCTCCTATCGCCGCGCCCAGCATCAGCGCCGCTGTGAAGCGCGCGAACCAGTCGCCGCCGAGCGTCGGCGTGAAGGCGTCACCGAGCAGGCTCTGCGACACGGACAGGGACGCCACGGGCATCAGGCCCAGCTCGACGCCGTCAAACAGCAGTCCGCCAATGGCCGCGAACAACACGACGTAGCGGGAGCCTTTCGAGAGCGGCGTATTCACTGAGGTCCGGGTGGCAGACGTTGCGCCTCGATCGCGCGGAGGATGGCACTGTTGTCGAGCGCGCCGAGGTCGAGTCGTTCGGCTAGTTCCAACAGCTCGCGATGGGTTTCGCTCAGGGGCAGGCGCTGTCCGGCGCGGGCGGCGGATTCGAGCATCAGGCGCACGTCCTTCAAGTGCTGGGAGAGCCGGGCCTGCGGCTCAAAGTCGCCGGCGATCATCTTGTCGCCCTTCGTATCCATGACCCGCGAGTAGGCCATGCTTTCCCGCAATACGGCTAGCGTTGCCACCAGGTCGAGCCCCAGTTTTCCAGCGAAAGCCAGCGCTTCGGCCAGCACCGCCCGGTTCAAGCCCAGAACCAGATTGCTCACCAGTTTCATCCCGGAGGCGCTGCCCCAAGTCCCCACGTGATGAACCTTGCGCGCGAAACACGCGAACAGGTCGTCGCACTGCGCGATCGCCTCGGCGGCTCCGCCCGCGATGATCAGGACTTCGCCGGTTCGAACCTGGCTGCTATTCCCGGAAATCATGGCCTCCACATAGGGCACGCCACGCCCAGCCAGTCGGCGTGCCGCCGCGAAGGCAGCTTCCGGACGACCGGTCGTCGTATCCACTATCACCTGGCCGGGACGAAGCTCGGGCTCCAGCTGTCCGAGCACCGTATGGACGACCTCGCTGTTGGGGAGGCTGAGAATGATCCGCCGGCAAGAAACAGCCAATTGCGCAACACTGGCACCGGCTCGTCCACCTCGACTTACCAAGCCGGCCAGACATGCGGGGTCGATATCAAAGCCGAGCACTCCGAATCCGCGGGCCAGGAAACGTTCCGCCATCGCGCTGCCCATCAGGCCCAGGCCAATCAGTCCAATCGGCGCGCGATCGGAATCCTCTGCCGCCGGAACAACCGATGAAGCTTGCTGACTGCAAGGTGACAAAGGCATGAGTGTTAGCCTAATGATCGCACCCGACTGTGAAAATGCCAAAACTGCCAATTTCAGGCGGTAATTGTCAGGGGGCACGCCACAGCTTGCTTCGTTTCCCTTCTCCTGTGGGTTTGCTGTCTAAGTGCCCGTCGCGGCATTCATGTTCCACGAGGGGCGCCACTCTAAAAGCGGCCCCTCGCCCTTCCAGTGGAGCGGAAGCCAGACTCTTTTCCGATGCCCAGCTTGGTTCGCTGCGACCATCGGTCGGTTCCCCAGAATACGAACGAGCCTGCGCTGCCTTTGACCTCGATGAGAAAAATTGAACTCGGTTCTCAGTCTTGGCAGAAAACCGCTCAGGGTGGTTCTGACAGGTTGGATGGGGTCGAGAGTTGTCGATAGCGACGAAGACTGGTGCCGAATGTTTGGTTGGCGGCAATCTCCGCCCACGCCGTCGTGGTGATGCACCATCATCCTGGCGGAGATCCCTAGCCCAGCGAGGCGGACATCCGGGTGACGCACGACCTGATCCGCGCCGGGCAACTGCTCAAGATCGAGGTGCTCGACCACATCGTCTTGGGACAACGCACCACCGAACGTCCCCGCGACTACTGCTCCAGGCGGGAGCTGGGCTATTTCTTTGGCGGTTGAACCGTCCGAATCGCGATTGGCAGAAAGCACCGGGTGAAGCAGCGTCTCGAAGTGACATGGCAACACTCCATCCAGGAATGGCGTCGGCTTCCGGCCGACGAGCAACGCCGTGTCCGGTGGGCCCTGATTCCCCGGCGGGTCGGCGAGTCCATGGCCTTCGAGCGCGAGCCGGTTGACCTCAAATGGCTGGAGAACCTCCACCGGGCGGAAGCTCCACAGGTTACCTCGAAACGGCCCTCGGAATCCTGAGCTACGCGGAACTGGCTCCCCGGCTGGCGGAGCGGGTGCTTCGGCTGGAGCGGCTCATCTTCGCGGACCAATTCGCCGACCAAACCCTCAGCCCGGAGTTTCTGTGCGAACTCCACGACGGGATCGCCGGTGATCTCGCTCCTGACTGGGCGGGTCGCTGGCGGGCGGTTGCGGTGTGCGTGGGCAGCCATGAACCGCCGCCGCCACACCAGGTGCCTCTCCGCATGCGGGATTTCACCGACGACCTTCAGATGCGCCTGGCCTGCCTGCCGCCGAACCCGGACGACCTCCTGCTCGAAACCCTTGCCTTTGCCGAAGGCCGCCTGCTTTCCATTCATCCCTTCGCCGACTTCAACGGCCGGGTGACGCGCCTGTTCCTGACGGAGCTGCTGCACCGGCTGCGACTGCCCCCGGTGGCCCTTGCCCCCAGCCAGCCGGCCGACGAAGCCGAATACCTGGCGGCGTTGCGGGCCGGCGACACAGGGGACTGGCAACCATTGATGGCCGTGTGGCGAAGGCGGTTCGAGCAGGGCTTCCCATTGCTGGGCTAGCTTTCCAGGCGAACGCGCATTGGTCACCCGTGGCGTGGAGCATTTCTTGATCAGGGGACCGGAACAACCGCACGAAGCGACCAC
>JBIIUN010000272.1:0-7036 GCA_044339945.1 Kapaibacterium sp. (SeqCode) | reverse complement strand
CCGCCGCTCGCGGCTTGCCTCGCGTGGCTGGCCGGGCAGGGGGAGCACGAAGTCGTGTGGGATCCCTTCTGCGGTTCAGGCCTGGAACTCGTTGAGCGGGCCTTGCTCGGCGGCGTGGATCGGCTCATTGGCTCGGACCTCAGCGAGGAAGCCCTGGAAGTGGCAGGACGGAACTTCGCCGCGGCCAATCCGCCGGGCGCGCCGGTGCAGTTCATCGCGGGCGACTTTCGCGAAGTGGCCCGGCGACCGGAACTGGGACCCGGCTCCGCTTCGTTGATCCTCACCAATCCGCCCATGGGCATGCGCATCCAGCTCGCCGACCTGCGCGGGTTGTTGCACGACCTGCTGAAGGTTGCGGCCTACGTGCTGCAACCCGACGGCCGGATCGTCTTCCCGAATCCCGTGCGCCTCGCGGCCGAGGCGATTCCGCCCGCGCTCGAACTGGAATACGCGCGAACGGTGGACATGGGCGGCTTCAAGTGCCGCCTGGAGCTGTATCGGAAGCGCTCCGGTCGCTGAACCGGCCGGCGCGGTCTTCGGCTGCGGTGCGGTCAGAACTTCAGCTCCGCCAGCTTGCGCTGCAGTTCGTCGGCCATCAGCGGCTCGATCAACGGATCGAGGTCGCCCTCGATGACGGCGCTGAGATTGTAGAGCGTCAGGTCCACGCGATGGTCGGTGACCCGGTTCTGGGGGAAATTGTAGGTTCGGCTCTTCTCGCTGCGTTCGCCGGTGCCGACCTGTTCCTTGCGTTCCTTGGCCACCTTCTCGGCTTCCTCGGCCAGCTTCCGTTCGAGGAGGCGGGACCGCAGGACGATCATCGCCTTGGCCTTGTTCTTGAGCTGCGAACGTTCGTCCTGGCAGCGCACCTCGGTGCCCGTGGGCTTATGCAGGATGCGCACCGCGGAGTCCGTCGTGTTGACGCCCTGGCCGCCGTGGCCGCCGGCGCGGCAGACGTTGATCTCCAGGTCCTCGGGCTTGATCACGACGTCGATTTCCTGCGCCTCGGGCATGACCGCGACGGTGACCGTGCTGGTGTGGATGCGGCCCTGCGCCTCGGTGGCCGGCACGCGCTGCACGCGGTGGACACCGGATTCGAACTTCAGCCGCTTGTAGATATCCGTGCCGCTCACGCCCACGACCACGTCCTTGAGGCCGCCGAGGTCGGACGGACTGGCGTCCATGACCTCGAACTTCCACCCCTTGCCCTCGGCGTAGCGCTGATACATGCGGAGCAGGTCGGCGGCGAACAGGGCGCTTTCCGCCCCGCCGGCGGCCGCGCGGAGCTCGAGGATCGAGTTGCGCGAATCGCTCGGGCTCGGCGGCACGATGCCTTCGCGCAGCCGTTGCGTCAGGCGGGCGAAGGTCGCTTCCAGCCGCTGGATTTCCTCCGCGGCCATGACCGCCATTTCGGAGCCCGGCGCCTCGGCGGCGAGCATGGCGCGGTTGTCGGCCAGTTCGGCCTCGGCCTTCAGGAACGTGTCGCCGGTTTCCACCAGGTCCTTCAGGCGGGCGTGCTCGCGGGTCAGTTCCTGCCCCTTCTGCGGATTGGCAAAGGCGTCCGGCGCGCTGAGGCGGGCTTCCACCTCGGCGAAACGCTGGCGGAAATGGCTGATGAAGGGATGGAGGTCCATGGCGGCGGGCAACGGTATCGGGGCAAAAGAAAACCGCCCGGCGGCGGAAAATCCGGCCGACGGGCGGTGAGCGGGGAGCGACCTACTTCTTCTTGCCGGCGGTCGCCTTGGCCGCCTGCATTTCGGCGGTCTTGGCGGCGCGCTGCGTGAACTTGTCCACGCGGCCGGCCGTATCCACGAACTTTTGCTGTCCGGTGTAGAACGGATGGCTGAAGGACGAGATGCCCAGCAGGTAGAGGGGGTATTCCTGGCCGTCTTCCCAAGTCGCAGTCAGGTTGGTGTGCGCGCAGGAGCGCGTGAGGAACTGCTGACCGTTCGAAGAGTCCCGGAAGATCATCAACCGGTAGTTCTTCGGATGAATATCTGGCTTCATAAAAATTGGAGCGCGGACGCTAGCAGCGGAGCCCCGGCTGACAAGGCCCATTTTTCACGGCGAATTCACCGTTGAGCCGAAACGGCAAAACCGCTAGCGAAACCCAGCGTTTCATGAGCTCCACCACCTACACCATCGTGGCCGGCGACGGCCAGACTTACGGCGCCAATTCCCGCGAAACGATCCAGGCGTGGATCAACGAGGGGCGGGTGGCGCGGGAAACGCAGATGGCGCGGAGCGACGTCGAGGGGTGGTTCCGGGCCGGCGATTACCAGGAATTTGCCTGGCCCGCGGGGGCCGCCGCACCGACGCCGGTGGTGGTGGAAACGCCGGCGGCCAGCTTTCGTCCGGCCGGCGGCAGTGCCCGCGGCGGGACCAGCTTGGATAACTTGAATCCGGGCGCGGTCGCCGAAATGCGGGCGCACGGCAGCTGGTTCTTCTGGATCGCGGGCTTCGAGCTGTTCTACGGCCTGATGGCGGTATTCAACGGCGAGGGCGCGCCCACCGGCACCGTAGTCCGCCTCGTCATCTTCGGCCCCGCGCTGCTCGGGCTCGGTTTCCTGGCCCGGCAGGCGTTTCCGTGGGCGTTTGTGCTGGGCGGAATCCTGGTGGCGTTCCGGCTCTATGAGGCGGCGATCGTCCAAGCGTGGTTCGCGGTCGCCATCCGGGCGTGGGCTCTGTTCGAGGTGTTCAAGGGCTTCAACCTCGCGCGCGAACTGCGGAAGCAGATGCGCGGGGACTGATTCCATTTGCGACCACCCCCTTCCAACGCTATCCACCGCGCTCTCAATGGCGGCGGAATACAAGATCATCGGCGGTGACGGCCACGAATACGGCCCGGCCACGCTGGAAGAACTCCGGCAATGGTGCGAAGACGGCCGGGTGGCACCCGCCACGCTGGTCTGGCGCGCCGACGAGGCCCGCTGGCTGCCGGCGGACAGCCGGGATGAACTCAAGTGGGACCTGCCGAAACCGGTCATTGCGCCACCCGTCCTGACTGCGGAGACACCCAGGCCGGGCGCCCCTCGACGGGCGGGCTTCTGGATCCGTTTCCTGGCCTACCTTTTCGACTGGCTGATCGTGTTGTGCCTGATCTCGTTCGTCACGTTGCCGTGGGCGGAAGGCCGGCTGGAATTGCAGAAGGCGGTCGAGATCGAAATGAAGGCCGAGAAACCCGACCCGAAGGTGTTGGGCCGGGCGTTGCTGACGCTGGGAGCGGTGGATATCCCGGTCGCGTTCGCCTATTTCATCCTCTTCAACGCTCTGCGGGGCGCCACGCCCGGCAAACGCATGCTCGGCCTCCGCATCGTCCGGTTAGACGGCTCACCTATCGGCTTTGGCCAGGCCATCGGACGGCAGTTCGCGGATTGGCTGAGCAAGGCGACGCTCGGCTTCGGTTACTTGTTGATCGGCCTGACCCCAGAGCGGCGTGCCTTGCACGACCTGCTGGCCCGCACGCAGGTGATCTACCAGCGTTGACCCAGCCGGCTCCATGCCGAACCGGGAGGCCGATCCGGCGGAAGGGGTTTTACTTCGACATGAGCGGGTGTTGGCGGGGTGCTCCCCGATTCGTCCGAGGGCAATCTGCGGGACCCCGGCCGCCGGCGTGAACCAAGGCTCATTCCCACTCGATCGTGCCGGGTGGCTTGCTGGTCAGGTCGAGCACCACGCGATTGATGCCGCGGACCTCGTTGGTGATGCGGGTCGAAATTTTCTCCAGCAGGTCGTAGGGCACGCGCACCCAGTCGGCCGTCATGCCGTCCTGCGATTCCACGGCCCGGATGGCGACGGTGAAGTCGTAGGTCCGCTCGTCGCCCTGCACGCCCACGCTGCGCACGGGCAGCAGCACGGCGAAGGTCTGCCACGTCTTGTAGTAGAGGTCGGCCGCCTTCATCTCCTCGACCACGATGGCGTCGGCCGCGCGGAGGAGTTCGCACTTGGCCTTGGTCACCTCGCCGAGCACACGGACGCCGAGGCCGGGTCCGGGGAACGGCTGCCGGAAGACGATCTCCTTCGGCAGGCCGAGTTCGAGGCCGAGCTGGCGGACCTCGTCCTTGAACAGACAGCGCAGCGGCTCGACCAGCTTGAACTTCATGTTCTTCGGCAGGCCGCCCACGTTGTGGTGGGACTTGATCATCGCCGCCGGGTTTCCCGCGATGGGCACGGACTCGATCACGTCCGGATACAGCGTGCCCTGCGCTAGGAACTTGGCCTTGCCGGCCTTCTTGGTCGCGGCCTGAAAGACGTCGATGAAGGCCTTGCCGATGACCTTCCGCTTCTTCTCGGGATCGGTGACGCCCTTGAGCTTGCGGAGGAACAGCGGCGTGGCGTCCTCGTATTGCAGCTTCACCTTGAAGTTGCGCCCGAAAACTTCCTGCACGACCTCAGCTTCGCGGGCACGCAGCAGACCGTTGTTTACGAAAATGCAGGTGAGCTGGTCGCCGATCGCCTTGTGGATCAAGGCCGCGGCTACGCTGGAATCCACCCCGCCGGAGAGACCGAGGATGACCCGTTCCTTGCCGACCTGGGCGCGGATCTCCTCGACGGCCTGCTCGACGTAGTTCCGCATCGTCCAGCCCTTGCCGCAGCCGCAGACGGTATGGACGAAGTTAGCGAGAACCTCCTTGCCCCGGGGGCTGTGGGCGACCTCGGGATGAAACTGGATGCCGAAGAATTTCTTGTGCGGATTTTCGATGGCCGCGTAGTCGGAATTCTCCGTAGTGCCGACCACGGTGAAGTCCTTGGGCAGCCGGGTGAGCTTGTCGCCGTGGCTGTTCCAGACCTGGAGCTTGTCCGGCAGGCCATCAAACAGCGCGCACGCGGGATCCGCCACGGTCAGCGTGCCCTTGCCGTATTCGCGCTTCTGGCCCTTCTCGACCTTGCCGCCGAGGAAGTGGGCCAGCAACTGGACGCCGTAGCAGATGCCCAGCACGGGCAAGCCCAGCTTGAAGATGGCCTTGTCGGGCAGCGGAGCGCCCTTCGCGTAAACCGAGCTCGGGCCACCGGACAGGATGATGCCCTTGGGTGCCAGCTTCGCGATCTCCGCCGCCGGCGTGTCGAAGCGGAGGATGGTGGAATAGACGCTGCATTCGCGGATGCGGCGGGCAATCACCTGGGTGTATTGCGAACCGAAATCAAGGATGACGATCTGCTCGTTCATGCGGCCAATTTCAAAGCGCAGGTTATCGGGCCAGCCGGCCGGCGTTGGCGAGAGATTTTTTGGAGCCGGAAGCCGACGGACGCATTCCCTGGTGCGGGCAGGCCCGTTCGGCTTGTAGCCCGCGGAGTAAGGGCAGGCGAACGAGATTCTTCCAGCTATCACTTTACAGGCGTAAACACGGGCGGCACCTTGGCGTCGTGGTTACGGGTATCCAACGCGCGGCCGAAGTTCGCCCCAGGCGGGCGGGGCTCGGTTTTACCCTGATCGAGCTGCTGGTCGTCATCGCGATCATCGGCATCCTCGCGTCGATGATGTTGCCGTCCCTCGGCGGCGCCAAGCAGCGCGCGAAGCTCATCCAGTGCGTCAATAACCTGCGCCAGGCAGGCCTGGCCATGCAGATGTATGTCGACGACGCCCGGCAGCATTACCCGACCGATTACGTCGCACAGCGGGATCCGGCGTCGGGTTATCCGCTTGGCCAGTCCCAACTGCGCCCGACCGCCGCGGCCTTGGGCGGCTACGACCCGGTGGGCGGGTTGGCCCAGTTTTTTCCCAACGCCCGTTCCCGGCCGCTCTGGGACTACGTGAAGCCTTCCCGCGTGTTCCTGTGTCCGGACGACCGCGGGCAACGGATCATGCCGTGTGAGTCGGAGGCCAAGCTGACGCCGTCCAACTTCAAGGCGGTCGGCAACAGCTACCAATACAACAGCGGGCCGCTGACGTTGCTGTCCGGGGGCGGTTTCCGCGAGCTGGGTTCACCGAACCTGCGGGAGACCATCGGCGGCCAGTCGGAAGGCTGGGTGGCGGAACCCTCGAAATTCATCCTGCTCCACGAACCGCCGGCCCGGATCTACGGGTGCCTGGGCACCGGTCCGCGGTGGTTTCAGTGGCACTTCAGCAGCGCTGGCCCGGCGGAATTCGTCGATCCTCGCACCGCGCCGGCCCGGTTCCGTTCGCCGATTCTCTTCACCGACGGCCACGTGAAGGACCACAACTTCACGCGCGCGCTCACCCTCGATCCGCTTCATCCCTACGAGGCTACCGGCGACTGGCGCTGGTATCAGGCGACTGGCAAACCGGGCGGAGTTCAGTAATCGTCCGTCCGATGTCCGAGCCGGTCTCCACGTCCCCTGCCACTGCGCCTGTGTCGCCCGGCCCAACCGGGCCCGCGAATCTGCGCCTGGGCGTGCAGGACTTGCCCAAGGCGTTCCACGCGGTCGCCTGTGCGCTGGGCGAGACCGGGATCGGCGGTCAGCAATTGCCGGCCGTCTTCGCGACTGGGGTCCGGGCGAACTGCACCGGTTGCGGCATGAGCGTCACCGGCGGTGAGCTGAGCGAGCTGATGGTCGCCGCCGCGGAAGAAGGGGAACATCGGCTGCCCCCCAAGCTGGAACGCCTCCGGCTCGGGTATTGTCCCCGCAACGGTTGCGAGGCCCGCTTCTACACGCTGGAGCTGAATCCGGCCGGCAAGTTTGAGCCGGGCGTGGTGCTGGCCCGCGCCAAGGTGATCATGGACGGTGAGCGGGCGCCGCTGCTCAACCTGCGCCCCTCGGTGACACCCGAAACCCGCAAGGCCACCCGGCGGCTCGCCCTGATTGCCTTGGGCACGCTGTTCGTCGCGTTCGTCGCCTACCGGCTGATCTATTTCCGTTCGCAGCCGATTCCGTTCGTCGAACCGACGTCGCCGTTCACGGTAGAACCGGCATCATTGCCGCCCGCACCCTGATCAGCCGAGAACCTGTCTCCGCTCGGCCGGTGTAAGCTCCCGCCACGCGCCGGCCACCAGTTCGCCCAGGCCAAACTCGCCGATTTGGCGACGCATCAGCCGCAAGGTCGGATGGCCGATGGCCGCCGTCATGCGGCGGACCTGAC
>JBIIUN010000130.1:0-10946 GCA_044339945.1 Kapaibacterium sp. (SeqCode) | reverse complement strand
TGCTTTCCTCCGCGGCAGTGTGCCTCGCCCTCTCCCCCGGGGAGAGGGAGAAGGTTGCCACGCCAAGCTCCCCTTTCACCCACTGCACTCCGATTCAGCGCGGCGTCATCTGCGCAGACCTTCCGCAGTCCTCGTCAGTGTGTCCCGTGGAGTAACGGCGCGTCAGCGGGCGTCACCCTCGCCTCGGGGGAGAGGGCCGGGGTGAGGGCGGGGGTCCTCACACTTCTTTCCCACCACGCCGCTTCGCCAACACGAGGGCTCAGGATGCGGCAACCGAGCATGCAGTTCCCGGAAGATCGTTTCCTTGATCTCCGCCTCGCGCCGACGCAACTCGCCGTTCCAGAACCGCAGCGTCTTGAAACCCATGCTGGCGAGATAGGCGTCTTTGGCCACATCCCGGGCTTGTTGCTCGGGGAATCCGTGCTGGCTGCCATCCAGTTCAATGATCAGCGAGGCTTCTTCGCAGACGAAATCCACGATGAAGTCGCCCTTGGGGATTTGGCGGCGAAACTTGTAGTCCTCGAAACGCCGGTCGCGGAGCCAGCGCCACACGAGCCGTTCGGCCCACGTCTCGCGCTGGCGCAATTGCCGGGCAAGTGGGCGCAGATTCATGTGGCCGGTGTGGCAAAGGTCGGGGCGGTTGAAAAGATGGAAGGTGGCCCGCCCTCACCCCGGCCCTCTCCCCCGGTGAGAGGGAGAAGGTCACGGCGCCCGACGACTCGTTCACCTGAAGCGCTTCGATTCACCACGGCTTCGCTTCCGCAAACACCACGCAGTCCTCGTCATCCCCGTCTGTGGAGCCATTCTGCGTTAGCGGGCTTCCCCCTCTCCTCGGGGGAGAGGGTCGGGGTGAGGGCGGGTGTCATTCATTCTCGTTTCGAAAGTTGTCGTCCGCGTCCCGTTTCCACCCAATGACCGCCCCCACCGCCAATCCCGCGACGAAGTTCATCGACCCGAAGGCGTTGATGAACATCCGCAACCTCGAGTTGCGGGCGCGCGCCGTCGTGGAGGGATTCTGGAGCGGCATCCATCGCAGTCCCTACCACGGCTTCTCCGTCGAGTTCACCGAGTATCGCCAATACACGCCGGGCGACGATCCGCGTTACGTGGACTGGCGCGTGTTCGGCCGCAGCGACCGTTTCTACATCAAGAAGTTCGAGGACGAAACCAACCTCCGCTGCCACCTGATCGTGGACCAGAGCCGGTCCATGGACTTCGCCTCGGCCGGTGTCACCAAGGCCCAATACGCCGCCACGCTCAGCGCCACGCTCGCCTGGTTCCTGCATCAGCAGGGCGACGCCATCGGCCTGCTTTCCTTCGACGCCGGCGTGCGCGAATACCTGCCCGCCCGGCATCGCCCCGGCCATCTCCGCCACCTGATGCTCGCGTTGGAGAAGCCGGCCGGCGGCACTGCCACCGACCTCGTCACGCCGTTGAAACGGGTCGCGGAAATCGTCCGCAAGCGCGGGCTCATGGTCCTCGTCTCGGACTTCCTCGCGCCGCTGGATGACCTCGACCGCTGCCTCACGACGCTCGCGGCCGGCGGCCACGAGTTGACCGTCTTCCAGGTGCTCGATCCCGCCGAGCTGAACTTCGGTTTCGACCAGCCGACCCTGTTCGAGGACCTCGAATCCGGCCGCACGCTGTTCATTGATCCGCAGGCCGCGCGCGCCGGCTACACCCAGAAGCTGGAGGCGCATTGCCGGGCCGTGCGCGAGCTCTGCCAGAAACTGGGCGCGACCTTCCACCGGTTGAGCACCGACCAGCCACTCGAACTCGCCCTGTTCGACTTCTTGCAGGAACGAACCCAGCGCCGCCACGTCGCCCGGGCACGGAACGGAGGCAGCCGATGAGCACAGGGAAAAATTTGGAAAACAGGAAAACAGGAAAGGAATACGGAGGGTTTCGTTGTTCCTGCCTTCCTGCCTTCCAAATTCAACTCCCCGTTCCGCATTCAACCGGGAGGCGGCCCGCATGAGCTTCCTGATTCCGGCCTTCCTGTTCGGCGCACTCGCGTTGGCGTTGCCGGTGGTGTTCCACCTTATCCGCCGGCACACCCGCGAGCGATTGCCGTTCAGCTCGCTCCTGTTCCTCCAGCCCACCCCGCCGCGGCTGACCCAGCGGAGCCGGCTGGAAGACCTGCTGTTGCTGTTGTTGCGTTGCCTCGCGTTGGCCCTGCTGGCGTTGGGTTTTGCCCGGCCGTTCCTGAAGCAGCCTCCCACCGACGATCCGGCTGCCGGCCAACCGAAACGGATTGTCCTGCTGCTCGACCGCAGTGCCTCGATGCAACGCTCCGGCCTGTGGTCGGCCGCCGTTGCGCGGGCCGGTGAAGTGCTCGCGCAGACGACCGCCAACGACCTGGTCACCGTCCTGGCCTTCGACCAGGAGATCAGCCGCGTGCTGACGTTCGAGGATTGGCAGGCGGCGTCCTCGGGCGACCGCGCCGGGCTGGCCCGCAGCCGGATCGAGGCCTTGAAGCCCGGTTGGGCCGCCACCCAGCTCGGCACGGCGCTGATCGCCGCGGCCGAGACGCTCACCGAGGCCGAGGTTCGCCAGGCCACGCCGCTGCGCGAGGTGGTGCTCATCAGCGACGTCCAGGAAGGGGCCCGGCTCGAAAAGCTCCAGGCCTTCGAGTGGCCGAAGAACCTGCCGTTGCGCGTGGTGCCGCTGAAGGCGAAGGCCGGGAGCAACGCCGGCGTGCAATTGGTCGCCGAGGGCACCGACACGGGGCTGACCAACGCCGCGGTGCGGGTGCGGGTGAGCAACGCGCCCGATGCGACCCAGGAACAGCTCCAGGTTGGCTGGGCGGCGGAGGACGGCTCGTTTCTCGGCGCGCCGCAGGACGTCTATGTGCCGCCCGGCCAGAGCCGCGTGGTGGCCTTGCCGGTGCCGGCCGCCGGGACCAATGCCGTCGAACTGCCAAACCGCGTGGTGCTGCGCGGCGACGACGAACCCTTCGACAACGTCGCCTTCGCCATTCCGCCGTCACCGGCCACGCTGCGGGTCCTTTACCTCGGGGCCGACGCCGCGGGCGATTCCAGGCAGCCGCTCTTCTTCCTGCGCCGGGCCCTGCCGGAAACGCCGCGCCAACGCATCGAGGTGGATGCCCGTCCCGGCAACGCCGCCGTCACCCCGACGGATCTGGCCGGAGCCGGGCTCGTTTTTGTCACGGGTGACGTTTCGCCGGCCGTGGCCGCCCTGCTGCGCGAACAGATGCAGGCGGGCAAGACCGTGGTCTTTGCCCCGGTGGATGCGAGTTCAGGCGCGACGTTGGCGGCGCTGGTTGGCGTCAGCGCCCTCCCGCTGCGCGAGGCGAATGTCCGGAACTACGCGATGCTCACCGAACTCGATTTCACGCATCCGCTCTTCGCACCGTTCGCCGATCCGCGCTTTGGCGACTTCACCAAGATCCATGTCTGGAAGCATCGCGTGGTGGATCTCTCCGGTGTCACCGGTGCCCGGGTCCTCGCCAAGTTCGATTCCGGCAGTCCGGCCCTGGCCGAAGTGCCGGTTGGCCGGGGTCGCGTGCTGGTGTTCGCCACCGGCTGGCATCCGGCCGACAGCCAGTGGGCGCTCTCGACCAAGTTCGTCCCGCTGGTGGTCTCGCTGCTCGACTACGCCGGGGTGCTGGCCGGACTGGACGCCGCCGTCCACCTCGTCGGCGAAGCGGTGCCGTTACGTCCCGGCGTGCGCCGCCTGCGCTTGCCCGATGGCAGTTTCAGCGACCTGCCGGCGGGCACGACGAACTTCACCGCGACGCTCCGGCCCGGCCTTTACCGGGCGGAAGGCGACGGCGCGACGACGGCCTTCGCGGTGAATCTCGATCCCAACGAAAGCCGCACTGCCGCGCTCCCCGCCGACGTCTTCGAAACCTACGGCCTCGCCTCGGCGGCGGCGCCCGAGTCCGGCGAGGTCCGCGCGGCGCGGCGGGCGCAATTGCAGGCCGGTGAGGCGGAGTCCCGGCAAAAGCTCTGGCGTTGGTTCCTGCTCGGCACGCTTTTGGTCCTGTTTGCGGAAATCGCGCTGGCTGGCTGGACCGCCCGCCGCGCCAGCCCTACGGAGGTCATGGCATGAAGACAATGATGCAAGCGCTCCTGCACGCCCGGCTGCAACGCGTGGCCCGCCGCCAACGTCGGCTGGGTTTGTGGCGTCGTCTGGCCGTGTATTGGGCGCTGGCCGCCGGCGCCGTCGGGCTGGTGTTCGCCCTTTCTCGCGGGCTCGGCCTGGGATCGCCCTGGCTGTTCCCGGTGCTGGGCGTCGGCGCGCTGCTGGGCGCCGTTTCGGTCGTGATTCGGCACTGGCGTCGGCCCGTCGACCTGGCCGCGGCGGTGGCCGAGATCGAACGTCAGCAGCCCGAGCTCGCGGGCCTGCTCCTGACCGCGTCGCAGGTGCGGCCCGCCGAGGACGGGCGCCTGAACTTCATCGCGGAACGACTGCTCCAGGATGCCGCGGAACGCAGCCTGCGGGGCAACTGGTCCCGGTCGGTGCCGGGCTCGAAGTTCGCCCTCGCGCATCTCGCCCAGGCCGCGGCGCTGGCCGTGCTGGCTTTGGCGTTGTGGGCCGTCCGCCTGCCGTTCACGCCCGGCGCACCGGCGGTCGTCGTGACCCGCAATTCAGGCATCGAGGTCACGCCCGGAGATAGTTCGCTGGAACGGGGCTCCACTTTTGTCGTGCTGGTCCGGTTTGGCTCGGATGCCCCGGAGTCCGTCGAACTGGTCCTCGGCACCAACGCCGCTTCGGCCCGCCGCATTCCGCTGGTTCGCAGTCTCGGCGACCCGGTGTTCGGCGCCACCGTGCCGGACCTGGCCGACAGCTTCAGCTACCACGTCGCCTACGCCGGCAAGCGGACGCGTGATTACCGCGTCACCGTCTTCGAATACCCGCGCCTCGAACGGTCCGATGCCGATCTCACCTATCCCGCCTACACCGGGCTGCCGCCGAAGCACATCGACGACACCCGGCGGGTTTCCGCCGTCGAACGTTCGCAGCTCAGCCTCTCATTGCGGCTCAACAAACCGGTCGTCGCGGCCACGCTCGTCGGGCGCAAGGCGGGCATCACCAACCTCGCGCTGCGGATCGAGACCAACCGTCCCGTCGCCGCGCTGGAACCGCTCACGCTGACCAACAGCGCCAGCTACGAGCTGCAACTCGTCGATGCCGAGGGCCGCACCAACAAGGTGCCCGCCCAGTTCGCCTTCGAGGTGCAGCCAAACCGGCCGCCCGAGCTGAAGCTCAAGTCGCCGCGCGGTGACGTGCGTCCCAGCCCGCTGGAGGAACTCACCTTCGATGGCACCGCCTGGGACGACTTCGGCGTGCTGGCCTACGGTCTTTCCCTCGCGGTGGGCACCGGCGACCCGACCTCGCTGGAACTCGGCCGCGGCATTCCGGCCAAAGAGACCCGCGGCTTCACGCACATGCTGCGCCTGGAGGAGCTCGGCCTGAAACCCGACCAGCTCGTCGCGTGGCACGTCTGGGCCGACGACTACGGGCCCGACGGCGAAGTCCGCCGCACGAACGGCGACCTGTTCTTCGGCGAGATCCGCCCGCTGGAGGAAATCTTCCGGGAAGGCGAACAGATGGGCGGCGGGGGCGAAGGCGAATCGGGCGAACAAGGCGGCGGCAATCCCACCACCAAGCTCGCCGAGCTCCAGAAGCAGATCATCAACGCCACGTGGAAACTCCAGCGCCAGCAGGGAACTAAACCGAAGGCCGAGGAAACCAAGCCCGCGCCGGACGCCAAGAAGCCCACCACCTCGGCAGAAAGCCGGAAGCCCGAAGCCGGAAGTTGGCGGATGGCGGAAGCCGTGGTCGCGGGCGCGACGCCTGAGTTGGAGGTTGGCCCGCCCTCACCCCGGCCCTCTCCCCCAGGGAGAGGGGTAATGCGCCTAGGCCAAGCTTCGGCCTCTGCCCCAGCGCTCCGATCCAGCCCGGCTTCGCTCCTGCACTCACCCGCCAGTCCTCGTCAGCCGGACCTGTGGCCTCCCGCGGCGTCCGCGGGCGTCTCCCTCTCCCCGGGGGAGAGGGCCGGGGTGAGGGCGGGCGTTTCCCATCTGTTCGTCGCTCGCCCGACCTTCTTCGGCCAGCGCGCCGCTTCCGAAACCGAACCCCGCGAGGAACGCGACAACGGCGTCGCCCGCCGGCTTCAGTCGCTCGTGGATACCAAGCCCAAGACTGCGTCCACCGGCGGTTACGAAGCCGACGTCACCGTGGTCCACGAGGCGATGACCGAGGCGCTTTCCCAGGCCGAGGCGGCGCGCGACAAGCAGCAGGACCCCGCCATCGCCAGCCTCTGGACCGCCGCCATCGAGCAGATGAACGACGCACTAGCGAAGCTGGAAAAGGCCAAGTCGTCGCCCACGCAATTGGGCACCGCGCTCAAGGCGCAGCAGGGCGCCTACGAGGCGCTGCTTAAGGTCAAGGATCGCGAGTTTCAGGTCACGCGCGGAAAGAACCAGCAGCAGCAAGGCGGCGGTGCCGGCGAGCAGATGCGCCAGATGCAGCTCGAACAGCTCGATCTCGCGCAGGAGGAAAACCGCTACGAATCCCAGAAGCAGGCGCAGGCCCAACAGAATCCGCAGCGCCGCGAGGAGCAGCAGGTGCTCAACCGCCTTCGCGAGCTCGCGCAACGCCAGGAGGACCTCAACGAACGCCTCAAGGAATTGCAGGCGGCGCTCCAGGAGGCCAAGGCGGAACAGGAAAAGGAAGAGCTGCGCCGGCAGTTGAAACGCCTCCAGGAAGAGCAGCGCCAGATGCTCGCCGACACCGACGAGCTTCAACAGCGAATGGAGCGTCCGGAAAACCAGCAGAAGATGGCCGAGCAGAAGAAGCAGCTGGAGCAGACCCGCGACGACCTCCAGCGCGCCAGCGAGGCCGCCGGCCAGGGCAACGTCTCGCAGGCGCTCGCGTCCGGCACGCGCGCCCAGCGGCAGTTGCAGGAAATGCGGGACGAACTGCGGAAGCAGAATTCCTCCGGCCTTTCCGAGGAGATGCGCCAGATGCGCGCCGAGGCCCGTGACCTCGCCCGCCGCGAGGAGGAAATCGCCCGGCAGCTCGCCGACCTCGAACAGAACAAGCAGCGCAGCCTCGCCGACAACGGCCAGCGCCAGAAGCTCGCCGACCAACTTGCGCAGCAACGCCAGCGCCTCACCAACTTGGTGAACCAGGCCGCGCAAATTTCCGAGCAGGCCGAGGCCACCGAACCGCTCGTCTCGCGGCAGCTCTACGACTCCGTCCGCAAGCTCACGCTCGACGACGGCGCCGCCCTCAAGCAGACGCAGGAAGAACTCGTCCAGCGCGGCACCATGACGCGCGGGCTGTTCGAGAACCTCCAGGAACTGGCGAAGGACGAAAACGGCAAGGCCCTCGGTTCCGCCGAGGCGATCCTCCGCGAGGGATTCATCCCGCCCGCCCGCGAGGCCGAACGTCGCGCCCGCGCCACCCTCGACCAGCTCCGCAAGGGCGTGGAGCGCGCCACCGAGAACGTGCTCGGCGACGACACCGAGGCACTCCGGTTGGCGGAAAAGGAACTGGAAGCCCTCGCCGGCCAGTTGGAACGCGAACTCGGCCCCGCCGGCGCCGGCCAACCCGGCGAACGCGGCACCAACCAGCTCGCCGGCGCCCAGGGCGGACCCGGCGGCCGGGGGCAACCTGATGGTTCCCGCACCAATTCCCCGGCGCAGGCGGGCGGCAGTCAGGCCGCGGAACCGGCGCCGGGACAACCATCCCAGCCCGGCGCCGGCGAACCGTCCGGCAGCCAACAGGCTCAGGCGGGGCAGGACGGTGAACCGAACGCACCCGGCGAAGGGCAGCAACCCGGCCGGGGCCAGCGTGGTCCGCGCGGCGAACGTCAGCCGGGAACGGAACAGGCGCGCTCCGAAGGCCAGCTCAACTCACCGGACGGCCAGCCCGGTTCGCAACCCGGCGGCCCACAACCCGGCCAACCGACCGACCCGCAAGGACAGTCGTCGGCGCAGCCAGCTCAGTCGGGACAGCAGGCCGGACAAACCCCGGGCCAACAACCCGGTCAGCAGCCCGGTCAGGGCCAGGGCGGACCCGGCGGCCGTGGTGACCGGCAGCAGCAGGCCGGTCAACGCGGCCAGCGTCCCGGCCTCGACCTCAGCAGCCTCGATCCGTCGCTCGCCAACGAAGGCGGCGCCGCCGGTGGCCGTGGCTCGCGCGGCGGCCCCATCACCGGCGAGCAGTTCGCCGAATGGTCCGACCGCCTGCGCGACGTCGAGGAGATGGTGGACATGCCCGACCTGCGCAACGAGGTCTCGCTTGCCCGCGAGCGCGCCCGCCTGATGCGGCAGGAGTTCAAGGGCGAGCGGAAGAAGCCCGACTGGGCCAAGGTGGAATTGCAGGTCGTGAAGCCGCTCGTCGAAGTCCGCCAGAAGCTGAAGGAAGAGCTCGCCCGCCGCGACGTGAAGGACTCGCTCGTGCCCATCGACCGCGACCCCGTGCCCGCCCGCTACTCCGAACTCGTGCGCCGCTACTACGAAAACCTCGGCAAGGAAAAGTAACCGGACGGGAACGAAGCTCGCGAACTGAGTGCGAACCGCGAATTCGCCGCGTTTGGGCCGGAAACATTCCGGTGACCGCGCAATGTCGCGGGGAAGCTTTCCGAGCGTTCCGCGACCCTTGTCCGGACGCCATTCCGTCACCGTTGTCGCTCCTCGCAGATGAAGACCTGCCGCATTGCTGCCGCCTCGTTCCCGCCCAGATGAGCAAACGGCGCCGGTTCCGTCGGCCGATTTTCCTCCCTCTTCGCAAGCAATCCGCCCCGGGCGCGGTCAAGGTTTGCATATGTCCCCTTCCCCGCCGGCGGCATTCGGGCGGTCTGCCGCCCGGCCGATTGACAGTTACCCCGCCGCCTTCACCCTCCCCGCCGTGCCGTCCCCCACCGCTGAATGTCCCCCGGAGGTCGCCGCCGGGAGCAACGCGGCAGCGGCCCGGTCCGCGTGGCGTCCCTATGCCATCCTCGCGCTGGCCGGCGCGAACCTGACGCTGGTCCAGTTCGTGGCGATGAAGGAATTCTCCGCCTTGGTGGGTTCCAACGAACTCGTCACCCTGATGGTCGTGGCGGGGTATTTTCTCGGGCTTTCGGGCGGTTATCTCGTGTCGGACCGGCTGTCGCGGCGCGGGTTGCTGGTCCTCGGCGCGCTGACCCTGCTGCTCCACGCGAGCCTGCCGTTTTCCGCGCGGTGGGTCGCGGGCGCGATGGCCGGCATCAATCTCGCCGGCAACACGCCGCCGTTTGTCTTCCTGCTGACCCTCGGCGGCATCGCCCCGTTTTACGCGGTGTTCCTGCCGCGCCTGATCGAGGAATCGACCGGCGGCGAGCCCGACCCGCAGGGCCGGCAACTGGCGCGCTGTTACGGCGTGGAAATCGCCGGCGGCTTCCTCGGGCTGGTGATCGTGTTCCTGCTCACGCCCGCCCGCATGGGGCTGATCCTGACGCTGCACCTGCTGGGCTTGGTGACGCTGTTGCTGCTGTTCACCGGTGGGCGGCCGCGCTGGCTGTTCGGCCTGCTGGCGTTGCCGGTGGCCTACCTTTCGTGGTGGCCGCTCCTCGATCGCGCGAGCCTCGGCTACTTCTACGAGCAGGCCCGGGATTTCACGGACCCGAAGGTCATCGCCTCGGAATTTTCCCCCTACCAGCGGGTGGACCTCGTGGAAGCCGGCCCCGCGAAGGACCGTGCCACGTATCTCTACCTGAACGGCAACCTGCTCTATGGCTCGCGCGCGTTGCACCAGCACAATCTGCTGGTCTCGCTGCTGCCGAACGTGATCGCCCCGCGTGGACCGGGCCACGCGCTGGTCATCGCGGGCGGGTCGCTCGACAACGCCCGTTACCTCGCGCCCCGCACCAAGAGCCTGAACGTCGTCGAGATCGACGAGACGGTCGTGCGCCTGACCCGGAAACACCTGCAGGAACCCCGGGGCAATTTCCCCACCAACTGGGAACTCGCCATCGACGACGGGAAACACTTCCTCGGCACCTGGAAGGGCGAGCCGTTCGATGTCATCTCGGTGGACGTGCCGGTGCCGACCCACTTGCAGACGGCGATGCTGCATTCGGAACGTTTCTTCGCGCTCGCCGCGTCCCGGCTGGCCCCGGACGGCATCTTTTCCATCTCGCTGGCCGGCCTGCTGCAAAACCAGCCGCGCGACGGTTCGCCGCCCCAGCGGCTTTCGAATCGTGTGCTCGCCGGCCTGCTCCGGGCCTTCCCGCACGTGAGCATCGTGCGCGTGGGCGACCACGACTTCGCCTGGGCCAGCAAGTCCGACCTGAAGCTGGAATCCGCGGCCCTGCAACGCCAGTCGGACGGCTTCCTCGCCCGCCTGCCGGAAGGACGGGCCGCGTTCGGTTCCCCCAAGCTGGAAGTCCTGCCGGCCGGCCTCGTGCAAAACCTGGCGCTGAACGTGGCGCCGATCGGCGAGGCGGACATGCAGATCGTGCTGCGCCTGAGCTGGAACAAACTCTACCGCCGTTTCTACGAACCCCGGTGACGCCATGAATCGCCTTCGACCGCTTCTTGCCGGCGTCAACATCGCCCTGACCGGCGCCTTCTTCGGCGTCCTGCAGTGGGGCGCATTCTTCCTGCTGCAATCCTACCTGGCGTCCACCGCGATGATCTACCTGCTGGCGACCACCGTGTGGCTGGTCGGCAGCCTCGTGGGCTTGGTCGCGCCGGGCCAACGCGGGGAAGCCCTGTGGCTGCTGGCCGCCACCGGCGCGTATTACGCCCTGGACGGCGTCGCCCGGGCAAATCCTTACGACCTGCGGTTCCTGCCGCTCCTGCTCCTGTTCGTTGCGGTCATGGGCGCCTACGCGGGCCGATTCTTCCGCTTCCGGCGCGGCGCGCTCGGGCACGCCAAATGGTTGTTCTTCGTGGAAAACACCGGGTTTGTCGGCGGCATGGTCTTCACGGTGGTGGCCCTGTTCT
>JBIIUN010000113.1:0-11593 GCA_044339945.1 Kapaibacterium sp. (SeqCode) | reverse complement strand
TGTTCTGGACCGGCGCCGCCCTCCTGCAATGGACCCCCGCAGTGGGGGCCGCGCTCTGCCTGCTGACTGCCTGGCCGCTGTCCGTGAGACCACCGGAGCCGCAGTGACGCCCGCGCCCGCGGCTCAGACCAGCGGCTGCACTTTGTCCACCTTCACCACGACCGTGCCGGCGACCTTGTCGTGCCAGCCCTGTTTTTCGGAATCCCAGCCGGACCAGAAATAACCCAGCCCGCCCACCACCGAACCGAACAGCGCGCCGATGGCCCGCACCGCCGCGGTCGGCCAATCCATGCGCCGACCGTCGAGCCGGACGACTTTGAGCCGGAGCACGATTCCGCCGAAGGTCGTCTGCCGCCAAACCCACATGCAGGCGAAATACAGCGGGAACAGGATCATGAAGTAACTCATCACGCCCGAAGGGCCGCACACGAGGGCGAGCAGAATCCAGTCGATGCAGGTCGCGAGGAAGCGGTCCTTGAACCCGACCCGAGGCAGGGTCATCGCCTCGGGCAGCACCGGGTTGACCGGGGCGGCGGGAGCAAAGGCCGTTTCGCGGAACGGCGGCGGTTCAATCGGGCGAACGGGTTCGTTGAAGGCCGCTTCGGCGACCGGCGGCGCAGGTTCCGTCGGCGGCGCGGAGGTCGCAACTCCAACCGGGGTGGACAGGCTGGACACAACTGCCGCTCCGGCCGCAGGCACGATTCCCAAGGCTTGGGCCGGCATCGGGTTGCCAGGCGTCACTGGTCCACCGGCCGCGGGAACGACGATGACCGAATTCGCCACGGCGGCGGCGGGCGGACGTTCCTTCCGGAAGCCTACGAACAACGCGACAGTCGCCGCTCCGAGCGCCCAGACGTCGGTCACCTTCAGCACCAACAGGCCGAGGAACGGGACGAGGTAAACTAGCGTCAGCGGCAGCGCACCCACGAGAATCGCCAACAGCGGCGGGAACTGGGTCTTGAACTGCCGGCCGATCGATTGGCCGAGGTAGAGCAGCAGCGCTGCCTTGCCGAGCAGGCCGCCGAGGAAAACCGCCGCCGCCAGGAAGGGCACGACGATCGTGAAAACGCCGGAGGCCGCCAGAATGATGAGCACCAAGGGCACCAGCGGCACCATGAGGAACCCGACCAGCGCGGACGTCAGCGCCCGTTGGCGGAGGGTATTGGCCGTCAGTTCACAGGCCGACGAGAACAGCAGGCCGAAGAGCAGGTAGATCCCGAGGAAGATCGCCAAGACCACCCAGACCCAGCCGATGTCCAAGGATAGCGGCCGGCCCAGCAGGACGAGTTCCTTGAAGTTGGTTTCCAGCGCCCGCTTGAACCAATCCGGAAAATCCAGTCCGTCCGGCCCGCTGATCGGCCCGAACACGACCGGTTCCTCGTCGCCCAAGACCCGGGCGCCGGATTTCTTGGTGATGCCGCCGATGATGCCGACCGCGTCGCCGCCGATGACCGAATTGGTGCCCATGCGGATGCCGCCGATCACGCCCACGGTATCGCCCCGGACTTTCGCCCCGGAGCCGAGGATCACGCCGCGGCCCACGTTAACCACGCCGCCCCACACAGTGCCGTTGATGCGGGCCTTGCCGCCGATGACCACCACGTCGCCGGTCACCACCCCGTCAATCGTGGCGGACCCCTGCGTCACGACGACCTGCGGCACGACTTCGTCCTTGGCCACGGTGACCGATTGCCCGACTTGGACAATCTCCTCGCCCGTCGTGTCGGGAACATCTCCCCAGTCCATCTCGTCGTCGACCTCCATGGCCTCGCGTTCGGCCTCGTCGATGGCCTCCTCAATCCGCTCGACGGCTTGCTCCGCCGCGGCGACCGCCGCGTCAGCCGCAGCCATCACGGCCTTTTCCACCACCTCCGGCTCCGCGGCCGTGAGGCGGGCGGGCACGGCGCAGTGCAGGCCGAAAACGAGGGCCACCAAGGCCCCGAGGACGTTCAGTCCTCGCACCCGGCGGAGGGTTGCGGCGGGAATCAGTCGCGGGCTGGGAAAGGTCATGTTGATCCGGGTTTAGCGTTGCGGCGAGGCGAGGCGCCAGGCGGCAGTGCCCAGGCCCAGCGTGGAGCACCAGATGATCGCGGCGCCGCCGGCGACAGCGGCCCAGGTCCACGTGGGCAGGGTTTTCAGGACGAGAGTGGCCGCGTGCCCGAGCGTGCCGAAGATATCCGCGGTCGTGGTCACCGTGGCGGCCACTGGGCGGACCAGTTCGGACTGGAGGGCGGCGTTTTTCGCGGCGGAGAGCGTCACGGTGTCGCCATGCGGGATGATCAGCCACGCAAGGCCCGCCACCAGGGCGGTCGCCAACACGAAGGCCAGCATTTGGAAGTGGCGCGGCCAATGGAACCACGGCTGCTGATACCATGGCAGGGCCCGTTGACGGGCGAGGGCCGCCAGGACCCGGGGCATCAGGGTCGCCGGCGCGCGGCGCACGGGGAGTTGCTTGAGGGTCTGGTCCGCCCAGGCGGCCAACGGATCTTGGGGGTCACGATTAGGTTTCATGCGGCGTTGCCCTCCACCCGGATGCCCGAGGCAGCGTCCAGCCGGACCGACGCCGGCTGGATTCCGCCTCCCGCATCCGATTTCAAGGGGTTCGTGTTCATCGTGCTCGACAGTTCTATACACCCACGGAGTCGCGGGCTGGTTGCAGTTTTTTTCGGAGGGCTTCGCGGGCGCGGAAAATGTCGGTCTTCACCTTCCCCAGGGAAACCCCCAGTTGCTTCGCGATGTCCGTGTAATCCATGTCCTCGAAATGGTAGAGCGCCAGCGCCACTCGCTGGTCGGCGGGCAATTTCGCCAGCGCGTCCTCGATCAGTTCGCGCTGGTCGGCCGTCAGCAATGTCTGGTCCAGCGTTTCGGGGGCGGCGAAGTCCACTTCGCGGGTTTCCCCTTCGTCATCCTCCGAACCCAGGTCGCTGAACATCTTCCAGCGGGCCCGATAACGTTGCAGGTGGTTCAGGCACAGGTTGCGCGTCACCGTCTTGAGCCAGCCGCCAATCGTCGCGCTGCCCACCAGCTCGTGCCAATGGTTCCAGGCACGGACAAACGCCTCCTGAGCCACGTCCTGCGCCTCGGTTTCGTTGCCAAGGAGTCGCAGGGCCGTGGAGAAGACCATGTCCTGATATGCCAGGACCATCTGTTCGAACTGGGCCGGGTCGCTCATCCGATTGCCCGTCCGCGGACGGGGCCAAACGTGGCACGAACACCCTGCGGGGGGCAGGAATGTTTCAGGCGGAATTGCCCGGGCTGAATTTGCCCGAACCCCGCTACCGTCAGTGATGGGGCCGGCGAATTTGTCCGTTGAACTTCCCGGCCCGGAATTTGAACTGTCGCCCGTGAATCAACCGCTGCGCATCCACGACATGCCCGCCGCCGACCGGCCCCGGGAACGCCTCGTGGCCGCCGGGGCCGCCGCGCTGAGCCCGGCCGAACTGCTCGCCATCCTGCTGCGCACCGGCATGAAGGGCGCCTCGGCCGTGGAAATCGGCCAGCGGGTGGTCGCCAAGTTCGGTTCGCTCGAAGCCCTCGCCCGGGCGCCGCTGGAACAGTTGCTGGAGGTCAAGGGACTCGGCCGGGACAAGGCGGTCACGCTCAAGGCCGCCTTCGAGCTGGCCCTCCGCCTCACCCACGAAAAACGCCGCGAGTCCCCGGTGCTGGACACCCCGGAGCAGCTTGCCGCCCTCTTGCGGGATGAATTGTCCCTGCACGACACCGAACGGTTTGTCGTCGTGCTCCTCAACACCCGCCGGCGGCTGATCCGCGTCGAGGAAATCACCCGCGGCCTGCTCGACCAGGTGCTGGTCCACGCCCGCGAAGTGTTCCGCCCGGCCATCGTCGCCAATGCCCACGCCGTTGTGCTCGCCCACAATCATCCGGGCGGCGACCCGACGCCGAGCGAGGCCGACATCCGCGTCACCCGCGACCTCATCCGCGCCGGACAACTGCTCAAGATCGAGGTCATCGACCACCTTGTCATCGGACGGGCAAGCCAGCAGCGGCCCAAGGATTTCTGCTCGCTCCGGGAGCTCGGCTACTTTTATTCCTGACCCCGTTCAATGGCTCTGCTCCTGCCCGTCATCTTTGCCCTCGCGTGCTTCGGCCTCCTGGTCTTCATGCGCCAATGGCTGCGCGCCCAGCGGGCCACCACCCGGGCGCACACGCTGTTCAGCCTCGTCACCCTCGCTGGCGCCCTGCTCGGCGTCGGCCTTTCCCTGAAGCTCCGGTATCCGCTCGGCGAAGGGAAACGGGTCATCGGCGCGCCGCTGCCGGTGCTGCTCCAGAAACTGGAGGAAGGCCAGTGGAAGGATTTCCCGCCGCCCAAGCACGTCATCAGCGCACTGGTGGTCGCGAATTCGGCGATCACGGCGGCGGCGTTGGCCGGGCCCATTTTCCTCATCCTCGCGCTGCGGCGCAGTTCTCGCTCCGTCGGTCCATGATCCATCCCACTGCTCTCATCCATGCCGGTGCCCAGTTGGGCGAAGGCTGCTCGGTCGGCGCCTATGCCGTCATCGATGAACACGTCGTCCTCGGTCCCGGCAATGTCCTCGGTCCCGGAGTCCACCTGACCGGCCACACCACAGTCGGCGCCCGCAACCGGTTCCACGCGGGCGCCGTCATCGGGGACGCACCGCAGGACCTCAAATACGCCGGCCAGCCCACCCGGCTCGTCATCGGGGACGACAACCAGTTCCGCGAACACGTCACCATTCATCGCTCCAATTCGCTCGCCGAGGATACGGTCATCGGCGACGGCAACCTGTTCATGGCTGGCAGCCACGTCGGCCACAACTGCCGGGTGGGAAACCAAAACGTCGTCGCCAACGGCGCGCTGCTCGCCGGGCATGTCGAGGTCGCCGACCGGGCCTTCATTTCCGGCAATTGTCTCGTCCACCAGTTCTGCCGGATCGGCCGGCTGGCCATGATGCATGGCGGCACCGCCATCTCCAAGGACCTGCCCCCGTTCTGCATCGTGCGAGCGCTGAACCGCCTCTGCGGCCTCAACATCGTGGGCTTGCGCCGCGCGGGTTTTTCCAGCGCCGAACGGCTGGCCCTGAAACAGGCCTATCGCCGCGTCTTCCGCTCCAACGACCGGTTCCAAGCCGGATTGGCCGCGGCCCAGCAGGAGTTTTCCGCCGTGCCCGTCGTGCAGGAGTTCATCGCCTTCAGCGCCCGTAGCAAACGCGGCCTTTGCGCCGACGTCGGCCGATTACATGGCGGCCGCCTGGACGCTGTCGACCTGGTTTGAGGGGCGCCTTGGTCGCCGCCCGGGGTGAAAGTTCGGGAACCCGTGTTCCGTCACCACCTCCGCAGGCGGGGACAAGAAGCGGCGAGCAAATGCCTCGCCCGGGCCCGCGTCGCCGTTTGACTCCCCGGACCGCCCGGCCAAGCTGAACGCGTTCATGGCCCTTCTGGAAATCAGCGACCTGCTCAAGTCCTTCCGCGCGCCGGACGGGACGGTGCATGAGGTGGTCCGCATCCCGCGCTTCGAGCTGGACGCGAACACCCAGCTTGCGCTCGCTGGCCCCAGCGGCACCGGCAAGACCACGTTCCTGCACCTCATTGCCGGCATCCTTGCGCCCGACGCCGGCCGGATCACGCTGGCCGGCCACGAACTCACCGCGCTCGGCGAATCGGCCCGCGATCGCCTCCGCGCCACGGCGCTGGGCTACATCTTCCAGACCTTCAACCTGCTCCAGGGCTATACCGCGCTCGAGAACGTCCTGCTCGGCATGAGCTTCGGTCCCGGCGCCGACCGAGCCCGTGCCGAGTCGCTGCTCCGGCGGGTCGGGCTGGGCGACCGGCTAGATCACTATCCGCGCCAACTTTCCACCGGGCAGCAGCAACGGGTCGCCGTCGCCCGCGCTCTCGCCAACCAGCCGAAGCTGGTCCTCGCCGACGAGCCGACCGGCAACCTGGATTCGGCCAACGCCACGGAGGTGCTGCGGCTGATCCGCGAAACGTGCGCGGAGAACGGCGCGGCGCTCCTGCTGGTGAGCCATGACCGCGACGTCCTCGCCCGTTTCGAGCGGCAGGCGTCGCTGGCCGACCTGAACCGGGCGACAGCACCAAGCCACCTGACCTCCACGCAGACACGCGAATGAGCACGAAGCGGACAGGCGGGTTTGGTCAGGGCCAAGCCGAGGGTGCGGGACTGAATGGCGGTCACGCGCCACGCCCGTTTCCCCCTCACCCCGGCCCTCTCCCGTGGGGAGAGGGAGAAGATCACGGCGCGCAACAACTCCACCGACAAGTGGCCTCGGTTCCGCCTGCCGAAGCGCTGTCCTCGTCAGCCTGGCGGGTGGCGAAGTGGGGCGGCAGGGGGCGTTCCCCTCTCCCCAGGGGAGAGGGCCGGGGTGAGGGGAAAGCGCGCACAGCAAAAAGCCGCCGGCCCAATTCGCCGCCCAGTTCCAGCAGGTTTAGCGGAGCGCGGACGGCCTTGTCCGCGTTCCACAATCCGTAACCGACAATCCTCTTTCGGCATGACCCTTCCGCTGATCGTGCGCCGCAGCCTGCGGCAGCACTTGCTCTCGACTTTGGTCACGGCGTTTTCCATCGCCCTCGCCGGCGGCCTGCTGATGTCCGTCTGGGTTGTTAAACGGCAGGCGCACGAAACCTTCACGGGCCAGAGCGGCGGCTGGGATGCCGTGCTCGGCGCCCGCGGCGCGAAGCTCCAGTTGGTCCTCAACGCCATCTTCCACCTCGAAGCTTCGCCGGGAAATGTCCCGTATCAGGACTACCTCGACATCTCCTCGAACCGGGCCATCGCGGCGGCGATTCCGCTGGCTGTCGGCGACAACTTCCACGGCTACCGACTCGTGGGCACGCTCACGAATTACTTCACCACCGAATACGCGCCCAAGAAGACCTTCGCGGTGGCCCCGGGCGGCCGGTTGTTCGAGGACGGCTACCGCGAGGCCGTGCTGGGCAGCTTCGCGGCGAGACGCCTCGGCCTGAAGGTCGGCGACACCTTCCAGCCGTATCACGGGCTCAACTTCGACCCCACCAAGCAGCACGAGGAGCTTTACACGGTCACCGGCATCCTGGAGCCGTCGAACACGCCGGCGGACCGCATCCTGTGGATTCCGCTCGCGGGCTTGCAGAACATGTCGGGCCACGATCCGAACGCGGCGGCGGACGTCAGCGCCGTGCTGGTGAAGCTACGGACGCCCATCGCCGGCCAGCAGCTCGACGTGCTCTACAACCGTCAGGGCAACCGGCTCACGTTTGCCTGGCCGATTGCGAAGCAGATGGCCGACCTCTTCGACAAGTTCGGGTGGTTCGACCAGGTGCTGGGCCTCGTGGCAATCCTCGTCGCGCTGGTCGCGGCCGGTTCCATTTTGGCCAGCATCTACAACTCGATGAACTCGCGTCGGCGCGACATCGCCATCCTGCGCGCGCTCGGTGCCCGGCGAACCACCGTCTTCGCCGCCATCGTGCTGGAGGCGGCGGCCATCGCCGCACTGGGCATGGTCATCGCCTTCGGATTGCATTTCGCCATCCTGTCCGGCGCGGCCGCGGTCATCCGGGCGCAGACGGGCGTCGTGCTGGACCCGTTCGCGCCGGATGCGGTGATGCTGTGGGCCCCGGCCGCGTTGATCACGCTGAGCGCGCTGGCCGGCGTGATCCCGGCGTTCAAGGCCTACCGGGCCAACGTCGCCGACGGGTTGGCGCCGGAGTCGTGAGGGGTGACGGCGGCAGGGTTCCCAGCCGTCGGGTCAGTCTTCGTCCGCGGACTCACGGGGCTGGGTAGGAACTAGGCGGAAGTCCGCATTCAGCAACGCCTCCAACTCCGCGACTGCCTCGCGCAGGCGGCGGTGCCGTGCCACCACGTCGTCGCCTTGGCTCGGGTCCACGGGTTCCGCCAAGGCGTTTTCGCAGCGGCGGGACAACGGGCGCTTCGGATTCGTGCCGCCGATCTGCTCCAGCAACGCTTCCAGCTCGGCGACCCGTTGTTTGGCTTCGCGGATTTTCCCCAAGGCAGCCGCCTCGCTGATTTCTCCGGCGGCGACCCGTTGCAGCTGGCGGCATTCGAACAGCCGGCAGCGCTGGGGCCGCGCCGCGTAGATGGAGCATTGCGTCGTGAACGCCGGGCAGGGCTGGACGATGTAGTGGTTGCCCTGCTTGCGCTTGAGGCGGAGTCCCAGGGCGGAGAGCGCCTTGGACGAGTCGCCCGCCTGAAGCCGCACCGTGTGGAACATGACCCCGTTGCAGCACAGGCCGCACTCGGCGCACAGACGCGAGGCGATGGCCGGGAAGTCGGGAGCGTTCATGCGGTGCACCCAAGTCGTTGCCGCCGGGCGTTCACCAGTCGGTCGGTTGATAGTCCTTCAGGAACTTGCCCCAGACGTGTTCGCCCGAGTTGAAGCCGGCGATGATGGGATCAACGATCCGCGCCGCGCCGTCCACGATGTCGAGCGGCGGATGGAAGCGGTGTTCCTCGGTCTTGCGCGCGGCGATCTGCACCGGGTCCTCGTCGGTGACCCAGCCGGTGTCCACGGCGTTCATGTGGATGCCGCTGGCGTGGTAATCGGCGGCGGCGGTGCGCGTCATCATGTTCAGCGCGGCCTTGGCCATGTTGGTGTGCGGGTGCCGGGTGGTCTTGAACTTCCGGTAGAACTGCCCCTCGACCGCCGACACGTTGACGACGTGCTTGTCCCGCTCGGGTGTCCGGAGCATGAGCGACTTCAACCGGGCATTCAGGAGGAACGGCGCGACGGCGTTGACCAACTGAACTTCCAGCAACTCGACTGCCGGGACTTCGTCCATCATGAGGCGCCACGAATTGCGTTCCCGGAGATCGACCTGTTGGAGGTCCTGGTCGAGGCGGCCTTGCGGGAAAAGGTCCTTCTGCGCGGTCAGTTCCTCCGGCAACAGGCGCACCTGCGACAACGCCGCCGCGTGGGTCAGGCCGGCGGCTTCGGCGACCCGCGGGTCCAAGGTCGCGGGCGTCGTCCCGGCCCCGCCTTCCGGCAGCAGATGGTAGCCGCGCAACCCTTCGTAAGCCCCGAGAAGTTTGCGTGCCTGCGGCGAAAGGTCCGAGGCCGCGGCCGTCTCGCCGGCCATCATGTGTTCGTAGAAGTCGGGCGGACGCCGCACGGTCTGGCAGGCGTTGTTGATGATGAAGTCCAGCCGGTCGCGGGTGGCGTGCAGGTGGCGGCAGAAGGCCTCCACGCTCGGCGTGTGGCGCAGGTCGAGGCCGAAGATTTCCAGGCGGTCGCCCCATTCGGCGAAGTCGGGCTCGGCGGCATAACGCGCCGCGGAGTCGCGGGGAAACCGCGTCGTCACGATCAGGTGCGCGCCGGCGCGGAGCAGCTTGATGCCAGCCTGGTAACCGATCTTGACCCGGCCGCCGGTCAGCAGCGCCACGCGCCCGCGAAGGTTCGCCGTCTCGGTGCGCTTGAAGAAGTTCAGTTCCGCGCATTTCGGGCAGAGCTGGTCGTAGAAGTGGTGGACCTGCGAGTAGTCCTGCTTGCAGATGTAGCAGTTCTGCGGCTCCACAACCTCGCGGAAGTCGGGGTCGTCCTGCACTTCGATCGGTTCGTGCTCGGGCGGCGGCGGCAGGTTCGGCGTGGTGAACACGGACTGGCGACGCAGCTTCCGGATGCCCGTCTCGGAGAGCACGGATTCGTCGCGCTTGAGCTTGTCGGCCTTGCGCTGGCGCTGGACGGCCTTCACCAGCCGACGGCGTTCATGGACGTCCGGCGTGAACACCTGACCCGCCGCCGAGAGGAAACGGGCGCGGTCGCCAGGCGGCAGGTGGGCGAGCAAGGCACGGTCCTTCGCCACCGCTTCCAGGAGTTCGGTGGCGATCTTCAGCCGCTCGGCGAGCGACGTTTCGGGCGTTTCAGGGGCGAACGGCGACGACATCAATCCCGGTGTCATCGCAGCGCGCCGGTTTGGCGGCCAGCCAGAAACGTGCGGCCGTTGGCTACTCCGCCGGCTCGTCGTCGGCCGGCCAGCGCGCAAGGAAGGCGAGTTGCGCGGCCCGGTCGGGGATGTCCTCCAGCGTGAGGTCGTGGAGGAAACGCAGCGGATACGCGGCGTCCAGCGTGAGCACGGTCACGGTTTGGCCATCGACCTGGAAGAATCCGCGCCACGCGCCGCAACCGATTTCCCAGCGGGCACCGTGGCTGCGACGGCGGATTCGGCGGGAGCGGTGCGGCGATGGGTCACGCGAAAGCAGTTCCGTCATCCGCGGCCGGAAGTCGATGCCCCAGCCGGCTAGGAGCCATTCAGCCTGCTCGGTCGCCAGCGCGGAGAACTGAACCGTGAACTGCGGTGGCGCCTGCAAGGCGGCGTCCACTTCGTCGTGCCAGCCGGCCTTGGCGTCCGGGAAGGCGTCGTAGGCGGGGATGTAGGGCTTGATGTCGAAGACGGGCGTGCCGTCCACGAGGTCGCACGGCCCGAGGATGAGCCGCCGACGTTCGACGGCGAGCAGTTGCACCGGCGTCAGGCCGAGCGGATTCGGCCGGTGCGGCGAACGGGTGGCGAACACGCCGCGTCGCTGGGCCGGGCCGCGCGGCGGCAGGACCAGCGGACGCCAAGTCGTGTTCCGGTGGAACCACCAGACGAGCCAGATGCGGGAGAACCCGGCGAGGTCGCGAAGGGCCAGCTCGTGGTTCTGCCCCGCGACCAGTTCGAGGACGCTGGTGTCGGATTCCGCCTCCAGGGGTTGGTGCCGTGCCTGGAATTTCACCTGCTTGGGCGAGCGGATGAATCCAATCGGATGCAGGGTGAGCGACGGCGTCATGCCGCGAGGATTCCAGATTCCCGCGGCCGGTGGCGAACAGTTCCCGCCCCGGAGCGGGCGCATTCATTCATCGTCGCAGGGCCGCCGCGCGCCTTCCCTCCCCACCGCCGGGGTTGAGCCGGCAACCGGAGCGCTGGCGGTAGCTGCCGACGTGAGTCGGTGGCGGTCAAGCCGCGCCGACCCGCACGCCCACGGGATTACGTCCGCCGCTACCGCGCGAACCGGCCCCTTTGACCACGGTGAAAAGATGCGTCCCCCCGGAGCCCGTTGCGCTCATGGACCCCGACGGCACCCGCGACTACCTTCCGACCCAATGTCACGACATTCGCGGAACGCCCGGGCCGGCATCGAACTGCCCAAGGCCAAGCTGGACCGGGAGTCCGTCGGCGAGGCGCTCCAGTTGTTCCGCTACCTGCGTCCTTACCGGGCGCGTTTCCTCGCCGCGCTGGTTTCGTTGTTCACCGCCAGCCTGCTGAGCCTCGCGTTTCCCTACCTCGCGGGCCATATCGTGGACGCCGCGGTCGCACCCCAGGCCGCGGGCCTGCTCGCCAACGTCAACCGCATCACCCTGCTCCTGCTCGGCGTGCTGGCGCTCCAGGCGGGCTGCCAGTTCTTCCATTCGCTGTCCTTCGCCACCGTGGGCCAGCGCGCCCTCGTGGACTTGCGCCGGGAAACTTACGCGCGGCTGATTTCGCTGCCGATGGCGTTCTTCGCCCAACGTCGCGTGGGCGAGCTGGCCAGCCGGTTGTCGGCCGACCTGGTCCAGATCGAGGACACCCTGATCGGCATCCTGCCGCAGTTCCTCCGGCAATCCACCCTGCTGCTTGGCGGCGT